>JABHAX010000240.1 GCA_018674095.1 Fidelibacterota bacterium | reverse complement strand
CCCATGATGGCATTTGGAATTGGCCAATTGATATTTTGAAATCCTTCCGGGCCAAAGGGCATTTTCATCGGCATAGATGGATTGGTAGCCGGCGCCACTTTCGCTTCTATTTTTTTATTCAAAAGCGTAAGTCCATAAAATGTGAAAAACACTGCAACTTCCATTTCCATTGCAACGGCAGTAGATGCCAAAATAAAAGGGGGATATGCCCAATCTAAAGTTCCTTTTGACGCAATAAGGGCCATGCGTTTTGGTTTTGCTTCACTCATGTCTGTCTCCTATGATTTTTGTATATAATAAACAAAATCACTACCATGTTCGCCGGAAGATAACAGTGCATTTCCAGTCCGATTGGCCCAAGCAGAAATATCATTTTTAGACCCCGGATCGGTGGAAACCATTTTTAAAATATCACCACTAGACATACCATCTATAGCTTTTTTTGTTTTTAGAATAGGAAGTGGGCAATTTAAGCCACGGCAATCCAATTCTTGATTAAATGCGATATTATTCATGTTTCTCTTCCTTCTAGTTAATTTTCTTGAGATTCAAACGTCCAAGCACCATTCCTAATTTTTTCTTGTGCATCAGCCATGCAATCTAATATTTTGAATATAAATTCATTGGCCAATGCATAAAAAAACCGTGTCCCTTCTTGTCGATTAATCACAATACCACGGTCGAACATTACTTTTAAATGTTGACTTACAATAGGTTGTAGCATTTCTAATTCTCTATGAATTTGACCCACAGTTTTTTCGCCATCGTCCAAATATTCTACAATTTTGATACGGTCAGGATGCCCAAGTGTCTTTAATACACGTGCTGCATTTTGAATAAATTCCGGTGATATCTTTGTTTGATTGCTTACCATAAGGTAGAGAATATAGTGTTTTTACTATATAAAACAAATACTATGTTTAACCCTAAAGTTTTATCGAAATTCCCACATGCTTAAAACAAACGCATTCATACTTATCGGTGGAGAAAGCAAACGGTTTGGATCTCCAAAATGGGAAGCGATTATTGATGGAATTAAACTTATTGATCGGACGTGGAATCTCTGTGATATTTTCGAAAATCGATTTGTAGTTGGGAAAGAAAAACCCAATGCAATTTCCTATCCATTTATTGAGGATGAGTTGGATATTCAGTCACCAATTAATGGAATTTATTCTGCTTTAAACCATTCAAAATCTGACTGGAATTTTATAATATCTTGCGATTTACCACTCATGAAAAATGAGATTATCCAATCAATATGGATAACTGGGAATCATAAGACGGATGCTCTGGTGCCAATAGTAAAAAATCAATTTCAACCGACATGCGCTTTTTATCACAAGAGAATTTTAAAACTAATTCTACAACAAATTAAAACAGATGATTTAAGTCTTCATGGTTTATTAAATTCAATCAACACTAATACGGTCAATTTGGATCTTAATGAAAAGGAATTCACCAATATGAATACAGCGGCAGATTATGACGGGCTACTAAGGAAAGAAAAAACCCAATAATTATGGTAAAATTTACGAAAACAATAAAAGTGAAGGCCAGCACAGATCAGGTCTGGAAAATATTCGCACATGGATTTAACGATGCTCACAAATGGATGGCTTCAGTTTCTCATTCATATGCTCAGACTAATGGTGAGTCATTTGAAGGTGCACATTCAGATGGAAGGGTATGCGAACTAAGTCCTGACCAAACGGGTATAAAGGCTTCTGAAAAGTTCTTGGAGTATGATGAAAATAATAAAACTGCTACAGTTCAAATTGATTTTGCTAATACTCCTTTCTATTTCCCCGTTAAATTCAACATACTCGATTTTTCAATACATGAAATCGGTGATGGTCACTCTGAAATGACGTGGAAATTCCGTTCAAATATTAAGCCCTTAGGGCTTCTCTTATGGCCTCTTCTTAGAATAGGTTTTGGCGTTTTTGTAGGGCAGATTATGGGAGAGTTAAAATTCTATGTTGAGAATGGAACATCTCATCCTAGAAAGCTTAAGGCAATGGAAAAGCTTGGGCCAAAAGTGTAACAAACAAATGGAGATGGGTAGTTGGATTATAAGCAAAAAAAGTATGGCGGCAGATTATGAAGGACGGCTAGAGAAGGGGAATGACTAATTTATGAGTTTAACCCAAATAATAACTGATAAAACACAATGCAGACTAAACCTGCTAAACGCAATATTGGGTTTAGCGAGATGATTCTGCTTCATTAAATAAAACAATTATAGATTATCATGAATAAACGATTTGTACACATCCTTATTGCCGCAATCTTACCATTGCTCTCATTCTCCCAATCAACTCAATACCAATCCATTCAATCAGATAATTTAGCATTGAGCGTTGATGCTAATTTCCCTTCAATAAAGCAATATAGATTATTGAAAAATAATGCAATATTAAACGGAAGCATATCAAACAATAAGACTTTATTAATCAACGGAATAAAATTTCAACCTAAAGTAACATCAAAAGTTAATGAGAACGCCATCCTCTATACTATGAGTATTGAAGATATTGAAGTATTACTTACTGTAAAGATTGAAGTGATTGATAATATTGTTGATTTAAAATTTATTGAGGTAATAGAAAATGGGGTCTTCAAAATAAATACAATTGCTTTCCCAGAGCATCAGTTATTAACGGTTTCTTCCAAAGTAAAAAATGCGAAGTTCTCTGGAGCTAATATGTTTACTGCTTTAGAAGGTAATGATGGAGATATTTTTCAAAAAGTAAATACAAAAACATCGGTAGATACCATGCCAAAAGGATTTTTGTATGGTATTTTATCCAATGAAAATATTGCTGCTTCTATTTGGACAAATGCTGTTCAAGAAAAAACTGATAATAACAGGATTCTTAAATATACTTTTAAAAAAAACAATGACGTTTACACAAGTATTTGGAGTGGATCATGGTTGTATAGAGCTGATAGAATGAGTTCTATAAACGAATTGCCAGAACTAAAAATAATTATTACAGATGATGTCAATGGTGATAGAAAAGTAGATTGGCAAGATGGAGCAATTGCCTTTAGGAAAATTATGAATAATCCTTTTGGAAATGAAAGAGTGAAAGATTGGGTTGTTTTTAGAATTCCTATGAACTTTGCTAGTCAGGCTACAAATCCATTTTCAAAGTCATTAGATGAGACTAAAAGAATCTTTCTAAATACTGATGGACTTGGTCAATTTGTAATTCTTAAAGGATATGGAGGTGAAGGACATGATTCCAATCATCCTGATTATGGCTACATTGGAACGCGGCAAGGTGGTGTAAAAGAGATGAATCTTATTTGTGATCGAGCGAACAAATATAATGCTGATATTGGAGTACATATTAATGCTACAGAATCTTATCCTGAAGCGCGAATGTTTAGCGAATCTTTAGTTGAAAAAGAAAATCTAGGATGGAATTGGCTAGATCAATCTTACAGAATAGACAAGCGGTTTGATGCTATAAATG
>JABHAX010000239.1 GCA_018674095.1 Fidelibacterota bacterium | reverse complement strand
TTCGAGAATTCGGACCAAAATAATCCAAATGTTGTTGAATCCACAGGCTCGAACCAAGAAACTAATAAACCACCCGACTCAGTATTCGTTAAATGAGGGTAGCGGCTACCTTCTCCAAAAGGTTGTTCACCTAATTCTGGAGATGAACATCCATACATCATTAGAATGGACAAAAGTGTTATTTTTATTTTCAATTTTTCCATGTTTACGTCTGCCTACCATGAAAGCAAGTTTAAAACCGATTTGTTATTATAGATGTAAACCGTATTGATTATTCGTATGGATTAGAAAAACTACTATTTGTTAGAAATTCAGGTTCTGAAAAAGTTTTAAGAAAATTAATCAAATCTGTTTTTTCTGCTTCTGTTAAATTTAATCCTTCTGAGGCATTATGCATTTCAGGATCAAGGTTTGGAGAATCTGCATGAACACCACTATTATAATGTTCTACAACATCTTCAAGTGTGGCGAATCTACCATCGTGCATATACGGAGCAGTATATTCAATATTTCTAAGTGTAGGTACTTTAAACTTGCCCTCATCTTCTACTAAGCCTGTAACATCGGCTAACCCAAGATCCGTTAATTCTGAGTCAAGACCATTATTTCTAAATTCATTATCTGTTAAGTTGGGGCCAGCATGGCAATGAATACAATCACCCTTCTCAGAAAAATAGATATCAAATCCATTCATTTCAGATTCATTTAACCCGGTAAAGTCTCCGTAGAAAAAACTATCATATTTAGAATCAAATGATAATAAAGTTCTTTCAAACTGTGAAATAGCTTTAACAATTTTCATAGAATCTACTTCTGAAGTTCCAAATGCCATTTTAAATAATATTGAATATAACCTATCATTTGATATTTTTTCTTCAACTTTAGGCCAAGTGGTATTTAATTCTACTGGATTAACAACGGGACCTAATGCTTGGTCTTCTAAGCTTGCAGCACGTCCATCCCAGAAAAAAGAAGTAAACCAAGCTGCATTAATTATTTGCATTGCGTTTCTATTACCTCTTTCACCCGTGATGCCTTCACTGAATTGTTCGGGATCTGTGAAGCCCGCTGATTGTAAATGACAACTTGCGCAAGATTTAGTACTATCGTTAGATAATCGAGTATCATAAAATAGTTTCCGACCTAAAAATATGCCTTCAACCGTCATGGGATTATCTTCAGGAATAGGCATGTCTCCTAAATAATCTGTTGCAAATGTAGGGACATCTAGTGTCACTGGCATGGGCTTATAACTATCAAGCGCATCATCTTGATCATCTTCCATATCTTTAATGAGATCATTTAAATCATCTAACTGAGACTGTAAGTCAGCAATTTTCTCTGAATTATTGGTTTCACATCCAATAAAAATGATTGTAAGAGTAATTAAAAAAATGCATTTCATTTGTTAATCCACTATTTTAATAATGTGATTGCTTTTGAAATTGAATGATTACCTGAAGATATTTTTACAAAGTAAACCCCAGATTGTACCTGCATACCCAAATCATTAAGCCCATTCCAGGTAATTGAATTGATTCCCGTTATTAAGTTGATATTTGAAAAAGTTCTGACTGATTGTCCGTTGATATTATATATTCCCAAAACAATATCATTTACATCATCCAATGTAAATGTCACTTTCGTTGTCGGATTAAATGGGTTAGGATAAATTTTAGAGATTGACATATTGATAGGTGGATTGATTTGTTCATCAATACCAAGTAACTGAATATCCACGGATGAATCTTCATCAAGTTGGCCACTTTCATTTACCTGTGAGGACGAAAGAGATATTGTTGTGTTACTTTGTTCATTCTCATTCATAGTAAAAACTAAATCTGCTAGCTTGTTATCATTATCACTAGCATTTGCATTAGCAGATATAACTCTTATACTGCCATTATTTTGAATATAGGTATTTGTAGCATTATCCCACAATTCATCAAATTCAATTCTTTCTAGCGTAAGAATATTTTGGTCATAATAAAGATTCAAATCCATAGAGATTACATTCAAAAGAGAACTCACCATTATTGGAACAAGTATTTCATTGTTATCTATAAAACTTGGTGTTGACAATTCATAACTGGCGCTTCCATCTAAAATTCCGTCTATATTCTGATAAGGAAGTTCAATAGTTGAATCAATTGCCATTTTCATTAAGGACATATCTAGTGGAGAAACTGTTTCATCCAAACTTACATCTGCTTGAAATAATTGTTCATCCGAGAATTCCAGATTCCCATTAAAATAAGATATCATATAAACGATATCAGAATAATTTAATGTTCCATTTAAATCAATATCCCCCGATGGCACTTCTACTGTAGAAGTCTCTACTATTATTGTACCCCAGTTCCCCGTATTTCCAGGGTTTGTACCACAATGAAAAAGATATATTCCTTCTTCTTGGAGTGAAAAAACTGCAACTGGATTACTTGAGGTTACTGTGACAGTAGTGAAAAAAACGGGAGAATCTGTACTACCATGTCCAGACGTCATAGGGTGTGGTCCACCTCCACCATATTCAAATGTTATTTCTTGTCCTGGTTCAACGGTTAAAGATACCGATGGTTGAATCCCTTGGTGGGAAATATTCATATAGGCATCTTGCGAAAATGATAATTGAAAAATAATTATCATAGCGCTAATAACTTTAATTGAAATATTCATTATGTAATTCCTTTTGATATATTTAAGGTTTAAGCACGAATGAGTAAAGAGGGGATATTTTATAGTTAAGGCATAATCATTAATGCCTTATACTTATGGATTATTTTGATTTATTATCCATAAGTAATTTTACCAGTGTTGACTAGTCAGAACTTACATTCCACCCACTTTGCAACATCCTGGTAATGCTTCATAAGCCACTGGATCGGCTAAAGTCTTATTGGCTTGATATCCTAAAGCAGAAACTGCTTTTTCAATGGCTGCCAAATCAATCAGTGAAGCATTGTAGGTTACATGACCACTTTTTCCAGCCATATCTACATCAAACTTTGTTATGCCCTCTACCTTAGCCATTCCTTTCTCAATGGTAGATTCACACATTCCACATTGCATTGTTGTTAATGCAATATTGACTTGTTTTGCTTCGCCCTTACTACATGCCATCAGCCCAAGAATGAGCCCTGTTAAAATAATGATGATTGTGTTTTTCATGTTTGATTCCTTTTGTTTTTTTAAATTAATATTATGAGAGATATCAACTCTCACAAATTATTATTTCATGAGTATAATTTTTTGATTTGAAAAAAATTCACCCGTTTCAAAGCTTATAAAATACACACCACTTGGATTGTTTCCTCCATTCCATTTTATCTCATGCTCACCAGCAATCAGTTTTTCATTCAACAATGTTTCTACCAATCGCCC
>JABHAX010000238.1 GCA_018674095.1 Fidelibacterota bacterium | reverse complement strand
TAAATCAGAGAATAAATTCTCAATACTGAGTCTACCGTCTTTTAATTCATTGACACGGCTGACATTGTCACCGTCTTTAGCGGAATGGTCTCTAAGTTTATCATCAGAACGGCGCTCATCTCTTTCAATATCTTTTTGGGATTGAATACGGGCGGGTTTCTCCTTCCCTGCCTTTCTTGGATTATCTCTATCACTAATGGCAAAACTAAATGTGATAGAAAGAAAAACTAATGCTACAAATTTTATAAAGTTATTAAACATAAATATCTCTCTTATTTTTTAGTAATTATTATTTGAATATTATGTACCTAAACTATTCAATTTTACCTACAAAAACAATTTGTTAATTATAAATAAAACTGTTTTGTGATGTTGCGCACTCTTTTTTAATTCAAATAAAGCGATTTCTAAAAAAAAATTTTTGTTGTCAAGAGTCCCATTGAAAAGGGATTTTTCATTCTCAGTTAAGTCGCTTAAATCCAATTGAAAAAGTGAAACCTTCCTTTTGACAAACGATAATGCCACTTTTGAAATAATCTCGGGGTTTGGTATAATTCAAATCATCAAGCGAAAATGATTCTGTTGCACCCAAATCGGGTTTATGGATAATGACATTTTTGTCTTTTCTTTTTTCACCCGTTAAATTAGCACGGAGTGAAATAGCCATGGCAATCACCGGCAAGCCGAGATAATCCTGATGTTCTCCAAAAAAACAAATTCTACCCGGTGTATTTATTTCCATATTTTGAATAACCCAATTGAAGAAACTATAGCCAATACAATAAATAATGAACCAGACTCAATATGTCCATAGATCAATTGTCCCACGCCAAGCAGGAATCCATACACAGCTAAACACCCTAACAGCATGCATAGAATTCCATTTGGGACAGGCCAAGGTTCCGTAGATACTCCATCTGAATATTTCGCCCAGCCTGGACCACCGGGATTCACCTTTTTCACAAAGGCTCTGAGTGTATCTTCATCATCAGGTGGTGTGAAATATGTAGCTGCAACCCAAACAATGGTCGTGAGCAATGCGCCAATGACAATCTTTTGCCAACCTTCTAGTGATGAATCACCAAAATTGAAATAGCCGGCAATAATAATTGAACTGATCATAGCTACAATTTCAGTGTATGCATTGATTCGCCACCAAAACCAGCGCAGAATGTAAATAAGTCCCGTGCCGGCGCCGATCATCAGTAGAAGTGTAAATGCTTGTCCTGCGCTGGTGAGCAAGAGTCCAAGTCCTCCGCCTAAAATAATAGAAACGACTGTGAACAAACGCCCAGCTAAAACCAATTCTTTCTCTGATGCATTGGGCTTCAAAAAGCGGTGATAAAAATCATTCACTAAATAACTGGCACCCAAGTTTAATTGGGTGGACATGGTACTCATGAATGCAGCAATGAGAGATGCAGCTACGAGACCTAACAACCCCGAAGGCAACAACGTCAGCATTGCTGGATAAGCCACATCATGTCCCAATTTATCCGCCGGTAAATTCGGGAATGCTTTTTCAATATCCGACAATTCGGGGAATACAATAAGAGATGCCAATGCGATCAATATCCACGGCCAAGGACGTAACGCATAGTGGGCCACATTGAAAATAAAAGTAGCGCCAACGGCATTTTTCTCATCCTTGGCAGAAAACATTCTTTGGGCAATGTAACCACCACCGCCTGGTTCTGCCCCGGGATAATAACTTGCCCACCATTGAACAGCTAAAGGGACCAATAAGATTGGTACCCAATTATTCGGATCAGAAAAATCTGGGAATAACGCCAATTTATCGGATACATTTACATGGGAAATTAAATTTGAAAGCCCTCCGATTTCAGGAAGACCTAAAATATAAAACATGGCCCAGATCGAACCGATCATCGCCAAAGTAAACTGAACGAAATCTGTTATAATTACAGCTTTAAGTCCGCCTAACATTGAATAAGCCAGTGTGATTGACCCGGCAATAGTCAGCGTTAACCATCCCGGTATTCCCAAAACAATTTCTCCGAACTTTACTGCGGCCAAACTAACAGCACCCATGACTAGTACATTAAAAACCAATCCCAAATATAGAGCGCGGAATCCACGCAAAAATGCGGCTGCTTTTCCACTGTATCTGAGCTCATAAAATTCAATATCTGTCAGGACTCCGGATCGTCGCCAGAGTCTGGCATACACAAAAACGGTCAGCATTCCTGTGAGTAAAAACGCCCACCAGACCCAATTCCCAGAGACACCATTCTGACGTACCAGATCGGTTACCAAATTGGGAGTATCTGTAGAAAAAGTTGTAGCAACCATGCTTACGCCTAACAACCACCATGGCATATTACGTCCTGCAAGAAAAAAGGATTTTGTATCTTGTCCCGCTTTTTTTGATGCCCAAATTCCTACGACAAGCGAAAAGGCGAAATAGACACCAATAATTGTCCAGTCTAAAGTTGATAGTATCATTTAAATTGTCTCATTTAACCCAAAAATTGGTTGATTTGTTTTCCATTTTCCTCGAGTGAAATCTGGGGTTTTTACAGCAGCACTTCCCAATCGGATAGACTTTTCTGATAAAGGACAAATGACACTCATACTCACAGCGTCATAAACATCAATCACCGGGTCCGCACCTTTTAATGTTTCTATAAATGCACGCAAAATAAAGAAATCCATCCCGCCATGACCAGATCCAGACGCTTCATTTTCAAACTTTTTCCAAAGTGGATGATCATATTTTTCTAAATAGCTATCTTCCGATTCCCAGCGATGGGATTCAGGACTAATCCCTTCGATATACATAGATTGGGCATCCTTTTGCCAAATCCCTTTAGTCCCCTGTACCCTAAAATTTAGACTGTAAGGTCTTGGCGAATTTGTATCATGGCTTAACATGATGGTTTGTCCATTCTCACATTTGATCACTGTGGTTACAATATCACCGCATTTGAATTTCACATCCGCATTTGGATGATCCGGACCACCTTGATCCACAATATATTTATGCAGCCCGCGGCTTTGGGTTGCAGTCGATGTTAAATGTACCATTCGGTTCCCACGATTTATTCCTAACATAGGGCTCACCGGTCCTAATCCGTGTGTTGGGTACAAATCTCCATTTCGATCCACTGAATGTTGAGTTCGCCATTTAGCTTCGGAAAATCCTTTTTCACCAAATTCAACGCCGCCACCATAGGGATTTATTCCATCATTGAATTTTACATGACGAAGATCGTGTTGGTAGCCACCCTGGCAATGGAGAAGTTCACCAAACATTCCTTGCTGTACCATATTCAAAACCGCCATCACATCTCTGCGATAACAGACGTTTTCCATAATCATACAATGTTTTCCGGTGCGTTCAGACACTTTCACTAAATCCCAACAATCATCAACGGTGAGGGCAGCCGGAACTTCCGTTCCAACATGAATTCCGTTTTTCATGGCGGCAATTGCCATGGGGTGATGCCATTCCCACGGTGTGGCAATATATACTCCGTCCAAATCTTCATTTTTCACCATGTTCAAGAAATCTTCATCGCCATTTTTATAAACCCGAGGCTCTGGTTTCCCTGCATTTTTCAGGATCTTTAATGCACTTTCAATCATGCCGTCATCTATATCACAAATAGCAGGAATGTCTACTTCCGGGTATTTTGCTGCCAACATCAGAACCCATTGTCCACGCATGCCTGTTCCCATAAATCCCATTTTGATCCGTTTTTCCGCGGTAGCTGAAAATAGTGAAGTTGGCATGACGGCAGCGGCGGCGCTTACGGCGGCCGATGTTTTAATAAAATTTCGTCTGTTTACTTTTTTAGACATTACTTGTTTCTCATTGAATTGGTTTTAAATCATTTATATTAATTCTCACGGACAAAATGTACGGACTTTTCCCCTCATCCCAATGCCCGTATGTAGTTGTAACAATTTCACCGTTCGGTAATATTTCCACACCGGGATAAGCACAATCCCATTCATGTTTATTATCTTTTATCCGGATTCGGATTTCCCCCGGTTTGCCTCTCAGAATGTCTTCATAAGTTCCAATCCAAGCTACCCAATCTCCCTGGGTTGGACTGTTGGGCGCTGTGTCCCGAAATGATAAAAAGAGCCGTCCATCTTTTAGATATTTCCCGGTGTGGCGATCGCCTGTTAATTCCCGAGGGAGTTCCACAGGTTCACTCCAAGATTCACCTTCATCATTGGAAAAAATCACTTGGGAATTTTTTGTTCTGCTATTTTCTCGTAACAATGCTGCCAGTTGATGCCCATCTGGTGATCGAATTATTCCTGGTTCACATAAGTGAATTTCATTATTCTGGTAAATAGGAAGCGGATGAGACCAAGTAAGTCCGCCATCGGTGGAATTAGTTTGATACAAAGTAAAAATGCCAGTTGACTTTCCATCTTTTGTAAAAAACCTACCATCATCATGAAACATGGCCAAATAATGTCCCGGTGTTTTCAGATCCATGACAGACCCCATGACCACAATTCCACCCCAATCTCCAGCGGGAACCAATGCTGACCAAGTAAGCCCATCATCTTCCGAAACGGAAATTCTTGCTGGATAAAGTCCCGACCAAACAATAAGTCGTTTTGTTCCTAAAGAATCCACCACACGATGAATCGTTGGAACCTCTTTACTGGTCGTCCAATTGTGGGGAACTTGAAGTCGTCTGGACCATGTCTGTCCACCATCATCACTTCGTTTGTAAATGATTTCCCCTTTTCCATGTCCCTTAGGATAAACCGTTAAAATTGTTTTTCCATCTTCCAATAAGACTGTGGTTGGATGCCCTAGATAAACGCCATCTTCTTGGTCCACGATTGTTTGAATTTCCATGCGATCATTCAACTCAATTATAGGAATATCAAATGGAATTGGGTCAGAACCGAATAACAATGAAAAAAATATAATGAAGATTCCAAATCGATTCATCTCAAGATAAAACCATCCTTTAAGGGGTCATTGGGATTAATCCAGAATGTGTTTTTCCCGGTAATAAAAGCATTACCTTTTACTTCTGGGATGATTGCATCATATTTTCCAAAAGTTGTTATTTCATCAACCTTAACCGAAAAAGTAGAGCCAATAATACTTTCGATGGTGATGGATTCACCAATACCAATTTCACCGCGGGCATAATGAAGGGCGGCCCGGGCACTTACGCCTGTCCCTGTTGGAGATCGATCTACTTCCCCTTCAGCAAAAATACAAACATTGCGACTGTGATTATTGGGGTCTTGGGCCGGGCCAATAAATATTGTGCCATATAGAAAATTCATTTCCGATTCGGTTGGGTGATCCATTTGAACAGAAGTCATAATTGCCTGCTTGATCAACATTCCCTTTTCGATGAGTTCATCGTAATATTCTTCTGTACAATCCAAATCAACTTGGGCTACATCAACAAATGCATAAAATGCACCACCAAAAGCTAAATCATACTGAATATTTCCCAATCCGGGTATATTCACAATTGAATCTATTTTCTGGACGAATGAAGGAACATTGTGAAATCCTACGCTTGTGATTTCTCCATCTCTTACTTCTGCAAAGGAGCGAATAAACCCTGAAGGAACATCCATTTTTACTTCTGTGACGGGCTCAGTTTTTTCGATTAGCCCAGTTTCCACAAACACTTTTGTTAATGCAATGACTGCATGTCCACAGCCCGTGGAATATCCTTCATTATGAATAAAAATGACCCCAAAATCTGCGTCGGATGTATCGGGTTCAACAATAATGGCACCATACATGTCAGCATGACCTCGTGGTTCCCACATGAGTGCTTTTCTAATTTGATCAAAATTATTTTTAGCGCAAGCGCGTTTTTCTAAAAGTGTTTTTCCTTCTAATTCAGGAAAACCTGAAATAATAATCCGTAAAGGTTCTCCACCTGTATGGGCATCTATGGTTTGAATCTCAAGCCAATCTTTTGGCGCTTGCCAATTTTTTAATTTATTTATTTCGATCATCTTTAAAAAGTTTAAACGCCGGAATCTCTTGCCATTCAAATTCTGAGCCCTTCCATTTTACATCCAAAGATTCCCAATTTGGTTCATAATCCTTAGCAATAAGTGACATAACAGATAACAATATTAACCCAAAGGACCTCATGATATTCTATTCCATTGGTGCTTCTATTTGCGGAAGATAGCCATTTTCAATAAAGGTCATTATTCCAAATAATGCGCCCCAGGAATGGAACCTGTCAGATGATAATCTTGAATCATCGCCTGTCCCGGTAATAGCTGAATAATTCTCACTCACATAACCTTTTCGCGTCCATTCTGTCATAATAAGTTTTAATGATTTTTCCGATAACTCGGTTGCAGCATCGGTGTAGCCCGCCTGGCGAAGACTTAAATAAGTGAGAAAATTCAGAGGTGGCCATATGGCACCTTTCCAATAGCGCTGTCGCGAAAATGTTGGATCATTCCGAGTTGTGGAAGGTAACATCCATTCTCCATAAAATTCTTCAGGATTGTAGAAATGTTCCATAATTATTTCGTTTTTTTCATCATTTCCCACTTTGGCCATGAGCGGATAAAATAAGGTGGGTGAAACCCGAGTTGAAAGCGAATCCACATCAGTACGATAATTCAGGTATGCGCCAAATTCCGGGCTCCATAATTCTTCCATTTTAAGGGCGTACTGTTTTGCTCGACTCTCTAATTCTTTTTGTTCTTTTTTCCGTTTAAGAATTCCTGCCATTTCCGCCAGCGCTCTACAATCAGCAATATATAAACTGGTGAGTCCTACATCTTGAAGTTCTAAAGTGTGTTTCTTTTTGTTAAACGGCACACCAATGTACATGGGCGAATCATCCATCCCCGATTCATATCCAGCAGCCGTTTTTGTTTCGAATACAGGCTCATTAAATGGATTATCTGCAGGAGATGAGCCATAACTCAACAATCCTTCGTTATTCCTTGAGCGATGCCACCAACGATTCCAGCCCAAAAGGTCATCAAACGTAGCTTTCAAAAACCAATCTTCAGGATAAGTTTTGTAAACTTCCTTAACCATGATACCCCCCACCGGCGGTTGCGATCGATCAAATGATTTACTGCCATTTCCTCGATTATCATTAGGAATAAATCCCTGTTCTGTTTTGCCACGGAGATGTTCGATCACATTGGAAAAAGCAAGATCTCGACTAGCCAGTCCTGTCATATAAGCCAAGAAAAAATTGTCCCAACCGAATGTGCAGAAACCACCATACTCTTCATTCCATAACCTACCGACCGTGGCAACAACACGATCAAACTTAGGCTCATAAATGAGATTCCATGCTATACCCGCCTGGACTGCTATATATGCTTCTGCCAATTCACCGAATTTTTCCGCTTCTGATTGAAGACGAACTTTTTGGATTTCAATGGCTTTTTTTATTTCTGAAAGTGTTCGTTTTTTTCCAGTGGAAATGCCTATCTCTCCATCCAACCAAAGAGCAAGATAAGGCGTTTTAACATCAATATACGGGTCATCGTCCACAGGCACTGAAGTGGTAAATACTTTGATAGTTTTTCCGGGACACACTGCTTTCAATTGATTAATTTTACGCGAAAGGTTTCCCTGGCGATTCCACAGCATTCCAGATTCAATAATGACTTTCATACGATCCGCAGGAATTGAATTTGGAGAAATTAAAATAACCAAATCTTTACCAGCATGTGCGGTTTCAATTTTTGCATCCAGACCTTCCCATTGGATTTCCAACTGTGTGTAACTCCCATCATAGGCGTGGGGGCCGGGGCGAATGGTTTCTGAAAAATCTCCCCGCCGATCAATTAGAGCACTGGAAAGATATTGCTCCTCTAAAAAGTAATGCTGTTTGAAAGCAAGGTTGATGGCAAACCCTTGTGGGAGTAATACTTGCTGTAACACACTGGATGTATTCCAGGTATTCCATCCTTGTTGGAGTCTGTTTTGGATTCGCTGATATTCTATGAACTGATGTCCGGATTGTTGAGCTGAAAGAAATCCAATAATAAGAGCAATACAAATAATCGACCTTTTCAAAAGAACGTTTTGGGGATATCGAAATAATGAATGCTCTTTTTCCAATTTTAAAAACAATTTGCATTTTTTCGATACCCATCTAAATCTTCCCTTAGAAGGGAAGACTGGTTTGATTATTTCGTTCACAAATTCCATATTTTTTAGCAAAAAAAGCACATCCTTAAATCCCCTTTTCAAAAGGGGGTTTGAGGGTTATCAAAATACTGAGCTTTTTTTTGTTTTATTCGATATTGAGGCATCTTAATAGTTTTATTCCCCAGCCTGCACTAATGTTACGGCTGGCAGGGATCTAAATCTTCCTTTTAAAGGAAGACTGGTTTGATTTTCCCGTTTACCATTTCTATTGATTTTAAATCTGTCTGCCATTCTCTACTTCAAATCTTACGATCCATTCTATGATGACCCGATATACTCCATCCATATTCGTTTTAACATCACGGTCATCAAATCTTAAAAAAGTGATTCCTAAATTTTCGATTTTCTTTTGTCTCTCTTTATCTTCAGCTTCTTTGCCAATATGACTCCAACCATCTATCTCAATCACGAGATTCAATTTTGGACAAATGAAATCTACAATAAAATCAAGTATAGGTCTTTGTCGATTAAATTGATAGCCCATCATTTTTTTACCCTTCAATTGATTCCATAAAAGGACTTCTGAAAGTGTTGAATTATTCCGAAGATTTCTCGCCAATTGTTTCAATTTTGGGTTATAATAAATTTTCATATTGGTTTAGGTTGCATCTTCTTCTTTTTCTATAAATCCTTCTAAAACTTCCTTTTAGAAAAGGAAGACTTGTTTGAATTAATCAGACTCAATATTTATTCAGTATGTTATCCTGAAATCCAAGTCAAAAACAAATACATTAAAACCGTGGTTCCCATGATGGCATAGGATGCATTCTTCGCTTGGTGCCACGGCGTCATATCAACCGGTGCTGGAACCCGCTGATCACTTATAGCGATTTCCTCAACAGATTTTGGTTTTAGGTAACCAATGACCAACATCACAACAACCGATGAAATAAAACTAATAAAATATCCATGAAGCCAATGAAGATCTCCATCGCCATTGGCAAAAAATATCGGAACATCTTTGATATTCACAAAAGTGAAAAATGCATAAAATGCCATGCCTACAATCATCCCAATTTTAGCTGCGATGGCGGGGACATGTTTTGTGCCAATCCCCAATATAAAAATCCCAATGATAGGCACACTATATAAGCCATTTACTTTTTGGAGATACTCAAAAATAGACTGCATCTGGGCTAATATTGGTGCAATCATAATGGATGCAACCGCTAGTCCAATGCCAAAATATTTTCCAATTTTTACAATCTGTTCTCCAGATGCTTTTTTATTTATGTAACCATGATAAAACTGGAGTGAAAACAATGTCGATGCACTGTTCAAGGCACTGTTGAAAGAACTTAAAATAGAGCCCATCAAAACAGCTGCAAATAATCCTAGTGACCAATCGGGCAAAACATGCCGAACAATTGCTCCATAGACTTGGTCTTGTTTATCAATTGTAATATCTGTCATATGGAGTGCAATAATTCCCGGCAAACAAAGCATAAGTGGCCCTACCAATTTCATGGCAGATGCAAACAATACACCTTTTTGACCTTCGGCCAAACTTTTTGCCGCCATGGCGCGTTGAACAATCACCTGGTTCGTGGACCAATAAAAGACCTGAATGAACATCATCCCGGTTAATAAGGTTGGCCATGGAACCGATACCACATTCCCATCCACATTGGTGTTAGTTAATACTGCCAAATATTCCGGGTTCGTATTCACCAATGTTGACAATCCGGAGAAAAATGAGCCATCACCTAAAGCAACCAAAGCCAATGCTGGAATCGCTAAACCACCAACCAAAAGTCCAACGCCATTGATGGTATCGCTGACAGCCACAGATTTCAACCCACCAAAAATAGCATATGCACTCCCAAGCGATCCAATCGTTGCCACAACAAGCCAAAGAGGAATATTCAAATCAAACATTCCGATCATTGCCAAGGAGCCTGTGTAAAGAACAACTGGGAGTAGAACTGTCACATAACCAAATAGGAATAATCCGGACACCATGGAACGAGTAGTTTTATCAAACCGTTTTTCAAGAAATGCAGGCGTAGTGGTAAATCCACTGGCTAAATATTTTGGTAAGAAAATGAGCGCTGTAGCAATCATGGCAAAGGCTGCCAACGCTTCCCAAGCGATGCCTACCAATGCTTTATCTCCAAAAACAGCACCATTAAGGCCAACCAATTGTTCCGTGGATAAATTTGTAAGAAGAAGCGAGCCAGCCACAACCGGCCACGC
>JABHAX010000237.1 GCA_018674095.1 Fidelibacterota bacterium | reverse complement strand
TATAACAATAGATTCCAGTCATCTAAGTGAAACAGATTTGAAACTAATGAGAGAGCTTTTACTCAGAGATAGCCCGAACTAGTGGAATTATATTATAGATGATAGATTTGACGGTTTCGCAGTTTTTATTTTTAAAAAGGAAGGTCTTCCAAATCCACATTCCCACCGGAAAGAATTAAGCCCACATTCTTTCCTTTAAACAATTCTTTTCTCTTTAAGATGGCACTCAGTGTGATTGCACTGGAAGGTTCCACAATAATTTTCATTCGTTCCCAAATTAATCGCATGGAATGGATAATCTCATCTTCCGTGACTGTAATAATTCCATCAACTTTTTCCTGAATAATGGGGAATGTGATTGTGCCGATCTGGGCTCGAAGTCCATCGCAAATAGTATTTGTTGTTTTGTTCGCTTGTATTTCACCCGATTGCAACGATCGATAAGCATCATCAGCTTCTGCCGGTTCAGCACCATAAACAAGAATTCCCGGTTTCATTTCCTTTGCGGAACATAAGGTACCGCTTAATAATCCACCTCCACTTACAGGAGAAACGATCCTTTCTAAATCTGGGTAATCTTCTAACAATTCCTTGGCGGCTGTACCTTGCCCTGCAATAATACGCTCATCGTTATAGGGATGGACCAAAACAGCGCCTGTTTCGTCCATTATTTCCTGTAATACTTTTTCCCGAGATGCTTGGATTGGTTCACACCAAACGATTTCTCCACCGTTCCGCTCAACATTATCGACTTTAATTTGGGGTGTATTGTTAGGCATGACCACTATAGTTTTCCCGCCACGATTAGAAACGGCCATACACAGTGCCGCACCGTGGTTCCCGGACGATGCAGTAACAATGCCAAGAGTAAGTTCTTCATCTGTCAATTGCAAAACTGTGTTGGTAGCACCCCGTATCTTGAATGAACCTACTTTCTGAAAATTTTCACATTTAAAATAGAGGTCTGCACCCGACAATTTATTTAGACTTGAATTCGTTAAAACTGGAGTGCGATGAATAAAAGGACGAATCCGCTTATGTGCATTTTTGATATCTTGGAAAGTTGGCATTATGAAATTTAAAAGAGTTTATCTATTTTATCTATTTCTTTATTACCCATCCATTCTTTAAACGATTATTTTCGATCTATATATAAAAAAGTTTTTACAAGTTAAAATCGCCTAACAGTTTTTTCAGGAAATCAATCATAGTCAAAATAGAATCAGGTTTCGGGCAGGGAATCTATGATATAAACAAACCACATGATGAAAATTAGAATTACTTCAGAGTATTATTGCGGAGGGGGAGGGATTCGAACCCCCGAAGGGTATAAACCCTTGCTGGTTTTCAAGACCAGTGCATTCAGCCAGGCTCTGCCACCCCTCCGTTTTTTTTCTTATAAATTAAATTCTGTTTCGGTTAATTTTTGGAGAAGACTAACCGAATATTGTAATGCGGAGAGAGTGGGATTCGAACCCACGGTACGCGTAAACGCACACACGCTTTCCAAGCGTGCTCCTTAAGCCACTCGGACACCTCTCCAAAATGTTATTCTTCTATTGAAGACTCTGCTTTGATGGGCTTTTCAGACGTTTCATCTGCAGATTTTTCATCTTGTTCAGTTGACGTTTCTTCTGTTTGAACTTCATCACTCACAGTTTCAACACTCGGTTCATCCTGTGATTCAAATTGAGAAAGATCAATATCGATAAGGTTTGCAACTTCATCCATACGTTTTAACGCAACATCAAGGTTTTCACCTTTATTTGAACGAATCATTTGTTCGTTAAAACGCCATTGTCCGGTTTTTTCGGATTTCACACTTTTTACATATTTGACATAAACTGCATTTTTATCTTTCGATCCTGCAGCTTTGTCAGCGAAACTTAATTGTTTTTTAGCCATTATTTAAATTCTCCTGAGAAATAAGCCGGCAAATTTATCTATCAATTAATCGATTCCCAACCAATAAGACGAAGATGTTTATTCGATTTTTATTCTATTTTTTTTCTTCATTTTCGCAGAAGCGAATTTTCTCATGTCAACCACGCGATCATGTTCATCTACAATTTCAACACCCAGTAATGTTTCTATGGCATCTTCTAATGAAATGAGCCCCGTCGTCGTCCCGAATTCATCCATGACAATAAATAACTGCTGACGACGTTTTACAAATTGATCTAATACTTCAGAGACAGATTCTTTCTCTAGAACGGTATGAATGGGTTTCATTAATTCGCCAATTTTAATATGAAATTGATCTTCAGCTTGCTTATTCACTAATGTATATCGATTTACAAATCCAATAATATGATCTAAATCTTTATCGTAAACAGGTATTCTGGAAAAAGCAATGGGTGAGTTCTTTTTAACCACTTCCCCAACTGTTTCATTTTTATCTAATGCGAATACAACGGACCTTGGCGTCATCACTTCTTC
>JABHAX010000236.1 GCA_018674095.1 Fidelibacterota bacterium | reverse complement strand
GGAAACTATCCAAATCCTTTTAATCCTTCAACACAAATCAAATTTGCAACTGAAAAGAACTCAACTGTTCAAATCACGATTTATTCTATCTTAGGTCAGGAAGTAACTGAACTCCAAAATGGAGATCTTGCTGCCGGGACTTATAATATTTCCTGGTTTGGAACAGATCACTTTGGAAACAAAGTTCCAAGTGGCGTGTACTTTTATGAAGTGCGATCAGACAATCGAATTCAGAAAGGCAAAATGTTGTTGTTGAAATAACATCTTTCAAAAAAATAAACTAACACACTATAGAACAGCCTCGTTTTTCAACGAGGCTGTTCCGTATTTAAGCAAAATTAAATGAAAAACATTCTCAAGATTCACCTCATCCTTCTATCAACAATTATAGCTCAAAGTGGAACAATTACAGGGTTTGTTAAAGATAAAACAAATGACTCATTTCTCATTGGGGCAAATGTGATTATTGAGGGAACCTCTCAAGGCGCGGCTAGTGATGCCGATGGACATTACACAATTCGACAAGTGAGTGCTGGAGAATACACTGTTATGGTATCTTATATAGGATACAAAATTTTTAAAAAATCGATCACAGTAAAAACAGGTGAAACTCTAACTCTGAATCTTGATTTGCAACCTGAAGCTCTTTTAATGGAAACTTATGTTGTAACTGCCTCACGGCGAAGAGAACGGGTTGAAGATGCGCCTGCTGCGATTTCTGTCATTTCTAAAGCAGAAATCAGACGAGAATCTAACTCAAATCTTGGGGATTATTTAAAAGGGACTAAAGGAATTGATTTTACACAATCAGGTATTGATAGCTATAATATGACAGCCCGCGGATTTAATTCATCTTTTAGCTCTAGATTATTAACCCTAACGGATGGGAGAATGGCAAATGTACCTTCTCTTCGTCTCACCGCATACAATGTTATACCTGTCTCATTTGATGATGTAGAACAAATTGAAGTTGTTCTGGGTCCGGCTTCTGCTTTATATGGCCCTAATGCCCACAGTGGTGTTTTAAATATTGTTACATCATCTCCAATTAGAACTCAGGGAACAAGTATTAATATTCAAGGGGGCCTATTAAGTCAAACAGATACAGATCTCCTTAAAAAATTCTCATTTAGAACTGCCCATAAGTTTGGTGATTTTGGCGTTAAACTGTCTGGTGTTGCTTTAGCTGGGCAAGATTGGACCCATTATAATCCTGACGAATATGAAGGTCACGATCCTTTATTTATTGGACGACCTAATTTGAAACATGATCGTATTGATTTTGGTGGCACCTTAGCTCAAGATGAGAATCATCGGTTTACAGCAGAAATGGTAAATGAAGTTGAGGGTGCAAAAGACTCTTGGATTGGCTATTACTGGGGCGATAAAATTGAATCAATCGGTGAAGATGCTTCTCCATTGATTACTCAGGAAATGGTTGACGAAGCTGCAAATGATGAATTCAATCGTTATACAACAGAAAATGGAATCGTTTTGTGGTTCGTTACTTCTGATAAAATCGGTTATACTTATGCAGATGGAATTGATAATGATGGCGATGGTGATATTGATGAAAGGATTGATCTTAGTATAGATGATTCTGATGAAATGTGGTTTGACGGTGTAGATAATGATGGCGATGGTCTTGTAGATGAATCCGATGAACGAGGCAGTGCATGGCTAGATCGTTTTGGTAATACCATTTCTGGGTCAATTGTACCCACCGTTTTTTCTAATCCTGATTCTGTTTGGACTGTTATTGACTCTGCCCATAAAGTAGGATTTGGTGATTACATATATGATTCAAATGGAAATATTGTTTTCGATACAAACGGGAACGGTATTTATGACGACCACAATGGAAGCAACGGCTTGGATGATGATGGTGATTGGGGCCTTTACATGGATGACAATCAAAACCCATGGTCAGTCGCAGAAGAAGATTTTGAAGATTTCGATAATAATGGCTACCCATCGTCCGAGTACTTTTTTGATAGCAATGCGAATGGCATGTGGGACGGAGCCGAACCTTATACGGATACGAATGGGAATGAATCATATGACAGTGATGAACCTTATACAGATTTAAATGGAGATGGGTTTTACTCAGGTGCAGAATTATTTTTAGATTGGGGATTAGATGAATCAAACAATACAAATGACTACGGTGAGGGAAACGGCGTTTGGGATGGTGAACCTTACAACGATTTAAATGGAAATGACACTTGGGACCAATTTACGTTAAATGATACAGATGGAGACGGTAAACCAAGTGTAGGTGAAGTGGGTGTAGATGAAGAAGATGAAAAAGATTTCAAAGTTAATTATGGTGGACTACCCAACATTTATAAAGATGCAAATGACGATGGAATTAATGATTTCCCTGAATTTAAAGTCCGAAACTATCGCTATGACTTTCGGATGGACTGGGAACCCAATTCAGATTTAACCGTGAGTTTATCCCATGGATTTGCGTGGGCAAGAAATATTAATATTACCGGCATTGCCCGATATATGGCGGACGGGTGGATTTACCGCTATTATCAAGCGAAAATGAGATACAAGAATATCTTTTTACAAACGTATCTAAATTCTAGTTATTCCGGAAATCCAACAAACCCTACACGTAATATGGCAACGGGTAGTTTGATTTACGATCGTTCAAAAAAATTCAGTATGCAACTTCAACAAGTATTTGAAAAAAATAAAGGCGATTTTAGGTTTGTATGGGGCATTGATTATTTTCTCACTTTGCCTGATACTCGTGGTACTATTTTATCCGATAAAAACTTTTCTGACAAACGAGATAATAATGGTAATGGTGAGTCCGGTTCACCTTATGTTTTTGATGATAAAAATGATGATACATGGTACGATGACGGTGAAAGCTATACCAAGTGGGACACCGACGGAAATACATCTTCTGGGACTATTCTCGACTCTTCTGATGCCGTTTTGGGCGCCATCGCAGATGGGTTTGATAACGATGGTGATAGTGATGATTTTAATGACTTAAATGGAGATGG
Organism: Fidelibacterota bacterium; assembly: GCA_018674095.1. Taxonomy (GTDB): domain Bacteria; phylum Fidelibacterota; class Marinisomatia; order Marinisomatales; family UBA1611. Next base: position 12,161 of record JABHAX010000236.1, on the reverse strand, counting down.
ACTTCCCAATTATGTTGATGCGGATGGGAGTGGTGCTTTTGAATTAGGCGAAACTGTTGAACCGGGTGTGCAATGGATGGGCAATCAACGTTTCCTTGTTTATGCTGACGGAAAAGATAATGACGGGGATGGTAAAATTGATGAGAATATTGACGAAGGAATAGATGAAGCTTCCGAAGATAATCGATATACCGTGAATGAATTGGGAGCCTATTATCAAGTTAATTGGAAATTCAGCAAAAAATTTGAATTTATCCAAGCTACACGGTTTGACATTCATGATCGCTTAACGAATATTATTAATTTTAATAATCAAGGTTTTGGCATGGGATACAGTCCGTTTGATTGGGATATAAATTCCCAGCAAACCGATGGAATTCATTTGTCGCCAAAAGTTGGGTTGGTTTATCGTCCAAAACAAAATCAGAATTTTCGACTCACTTGGGCAACAGCATTCAATACGCCAACAAACCAGGCACTTTTTCTGGATATTTTCGTAACGAGAGTCTCTGTATTTAAAGTGTACGCTCGAGGTGCCAATGGCGGATATGTTTTCCCCAGAGATACAACAGGGAATCCATATTATTATAAACCGGTTGAAGGTAAATATGCGCCTGTGGATACAAGTGAAAGTATCTTTTTCTATCCATCTACCGATCCAAAAATACCAGGTTTTTATGGTCAAACTGTAAAAGATTTACCTGAAATAGAAGCTGAAATTGTTAAATCTTGGGAATTCGGATATAAAGGTCGATTGAATTCAAGGATGTTTGGAACACTGGATTTGTACACGAGTCATTACAGTAGTTTTGTAAGTCCCGTTACTTTCATTACGCCAATCGTTATTGAAAAATCTGTCCTTGAAACAGATTATAATGGAGATAGTTTGGTCAATACAATTGGTGATCTTGAAAATGATATCGTTGTTGATCAAGATGATTATGATGAATCCTTCAACCATTGGCGTAGCAATATTCAAGGTGTGACAGCCATGGATACCATTCCGGGTTATACACCTCCCGTAGTTGTCGGTTATATCAATTATGGTGAAGTGGATATGTGGGGATTGGATGCAAGTCTTACGGCCATTGTAAATCTAGAATGGTCATTGGATCTCACTTACTCTCATTTAGGAATGACTGAATTTTATAATCCCATCACCAAAACAAAAGACCCTGTTAATGCGCCGAGACATAAAGCGGGTATGAAATTACAATTTAATCCAAGAAGATGGCCATATACTGCATCGTTAAACGCACGCTATGTTGATGGGTTTAAATGGTCTTCCGGTATTTATTTTGGGAATATTAATCCATACACCATTTTTGATATTCATATGGGATATGAAATAAATCGATTTGTTAAAGCCAATTTTACTATATCCAATGTATTAAATCTTCGTCATACAGAAATTATTGGTGGACCCGCATTAGGTCGCGTTGCCTTGTTGAGGTTAACCACTAAATTTTAAAAACAAAAAAAGCCTTCGGCAAAAAACTGAAGGCTTTTTTATGAAGAATAAGCAGGACAACTCGAAATTTGGCAGTGGGGGAGCTCCCAATTATCAATTTAATTATCCTGCTATTAAAATTAAGATGAAAATTAGGCTATGTCCCTTTTCCCGTCAAGCTATTTTTAAAAATTTACTATAATTATTTAAATATTTTATGACTGACCTTATTTTAGCTCTTGATTTAAAAATATTTTTTTGGGTGAATAAAACCATCGCAAATCCAATTTTTGATTGGCTAATGCCATTTATAACTGATGAAAATCATTGGATATTTCCTCTCTTAATCCTATTTTTTTATTTAGGCGTATTGAGTGGAAAGCGTGGACGAATTACTTTGGTGATTTTAATTCTGGCTCTGGGAATTACAGATTCCATATCTGCTTTTGTGTTAAAACCATATTTTGCCAGAATTAGACCGTCCCATATTTTACAAGATTCAATAAATCTTCTTGTATCAAAAGGAGGGAAATGGAGTATGCCTTCCAACCACTCAGCCAATATGTTTGCATTTGCAGTCGTGATATCTTACTTCTATGAAAAAATTAAAATACCCACTTTTATTTTGGCAACATCGATAGCTTTTTCAAGAGTATATGTTGGTGTCCATTACCCGGGAGATGTGGTTGTGGGAGCGTTTTTAGGGTATGGGTTTGCTTGGTTGGTTCTCACCCTTTGGGTGATATTAAAAATGAGAGAATTAAAACGAGGGCAAACTTGGATATGGTATGAAGGTGCACCCCCAAAATAGTTTAGTTAGTTTGGTAAAACATCCTTTGGTGGTTTTACACCAAAAGAAGAAAATCCTTCTTCACGACTTGGGAGTTTTATTTCGCCATTTTTAATTTCAAATTTCTTTATATTATCATTCAATGCCCCCAAAAATGCTTTTGCATGTTGAGGTGCCATAATGATTCTTGAATGTACTTTTGCCTTTGGAACACCGGGAAGTATCCGAGTAAAATCCAATACAAATTCTGCTGGTGAATGGGTGACTACAACAAAATTTGCATATTCACCGGAACTTACTTTTTCATCCAATTCAATATTAATTTGTTGGATATTTTTTTTAGGAGTTTCCATTACTATACCTTTTTAATCCTTTTTCCAGATGAATCTCTTTCATTGAATTCTTCCCAATCGTCGTTAATACCATCAAATTCAGTATAGTCTTTAATTCCTTCATTTTCTTCTACATTTTTTGGATGAAGTTCATTTTCATAAATATTAAATAGATCTTTTTTCTTTTCAAATTGACTGGGGTCACCTTCTTCTTCTTGCGTTTGATCCAAATCGTCCACATCATCACTGTAAACTAATGGGTCAAAAAAGTCTAGGTTTTCTACAATCCCATTTGCCATAAGGAATTCAAGAAAATCTAAATATTTTCTATCTTTCAAATTAGCGGCGCAATTTGGGCACTTTAGAGATTCTTTAAGATCTATCTCTTCAATTGTATTTTCGCAAACGGGGCATATTAAGCCTTCAAGCATTTGTATTCCCTTCTAAAATCGGCGGATAATATAAACGATGAGTTTGCTTTTAACGAGATAAATAAATCAATTTTAACAACTTTTTTTCTGCTGTACTTATTCCCAACTTTCGACGATTTTTGACTGTTACTGCTGTTTCAATAAAATGATCGAAATCCATTTTCCGATGTTTTCCTTGAACACAAAATGTGAAAGATGGTATAACACGCTTTGGAAAGGATTGAGCTAAAACATTACATCCAACCCCAATGTTTGTCCCCGTATTTAACAAAGTTCCGATTGAAGTTTTAGTATGGTCACCCATAAAACACCCTAAAAATAACCGAGTGGACATTTCTTCAACTCCATTTACTGACATGGATACATGTTGATAATTATTTTTCAAATTACTATTGGTGGTTCCAGCACCCAAATTCACCCATTCGCCAAGAAAACTATCTCCCAAAAATCCATCATGGGCTTTATTTGAATTACCTTGAATAATTGTTCCACTTACTTCACCGCCAATTTTACATCCCGGACCTATTATAGAATTTTTCACTTTAGAATGAGACATAACTGTACAATTTTCCCCAATGTAAAGCGGTCCCTGCAAATAGGTAAAAGGTTCAATAGTTGCTGATTCATGAATGATAATGGGACCATTGGTTTCATCCACAATGACTGACACCATCTCTTTCTTTTTAGACGATTTTAAATTTATGTCGGCAATTGCATCAGGAATACGAGATAAAAAATCCCAAAGATAATGAAATACCGTACTTCCGTTAAAATGTCTAATTTCTTCATCGGGTGGAAAAACCGAGAGGGGTCCGCCAGCATGTAACCATTCAACAGAAACAGGACCCGATAAATGTGCACCAATACATTCATCTCCATCCAAAAAACTCATTGCCGGTGATTTTCTAATTTCTGTTATCATTTCATCTGTCCACAACACACGTGCATTTAGCCAAAGTGTTTCCTCTTTAGGCATTCGATTTACATGAAGTTTCGGATGAGTTTCCCGGACTAAATCACATAAATGATCCCGAACCCAAAGTCCAAGATTATCATTGGGACATATCTTTTTTATACGATCTAATAAAGTATTTTCACCGTATCGAATATCAAAGATAGGCCGTGTTAGTGAAATGGGTTCAAAATTTTCTGCGTAATAATCTTCGTAAATAATAATATTCATACTAGTCCTAATAAACGTTCGATGGTTTCATAACTTTTCTCTAAAAATCCACTGGGCGATGGTTCTATGACCAGTGTATAAAGTTGATCTGCAATAGGTGATTGAAACCCAATTTTCATGGAAATATCCAATTCTAATGCTAATAATGACAAAGGCTGATCCATGGATTGGTTGAGATCAACCAGAGCATCATATTGAAAGGATTTAATTTGATCAAGAATCTTGGATGAATTTATGAACCCAAACTTATTTAAATCTTCATCAGAAAAGGTAATCAGATTCTGTTTTAATTGTTCCGAATAAAAATGAGCCCCATCTTCATGAACAATATATTCCATTTTTTTATCTGGGACATCTTGATCTTTTTTCACAAAATATGCAGCGATGGGTGCGTAAGATTTTTCTGATGGAAGAAAAAATAAGATTGATGAAACGCCTGTACCTTCCTTTCCAATTTTAATTAAAGGTTTATCGGTTTGTTGTTTCGACATTGCGTGCCACCAGAGCACACTCTTAATTCGCCATGAGATATCCATATGAAAATTTAAGGAAAGTTTGGCTCAAGTTAAAACTCCTGTGAAGTGGTATTGTTTAACAGATAAATTTGGGATTAATATCAAAGAATAAACCATCTTTTAGTTTTAAGGAAAATAAAAAATGCCCATTGATAAAAAATGGATTTGGGGTGGACTCGGATGGGTCATGGGAGGCCCTATTGGCGCTATTTTAGGATACGCCATTGGCTCCATGTCCAATAATCAAGCTTCCCAATGGAATTCATCCAAACGTCAAGGCGGTGCTTACGCCCAAACTAAATCTGGTGATTTTGTAGTCTCATTACTCGTTTTATTTGCTGTAGTCATGAAAGCGGATGGACAATTACTTAAATCCGAATTGGATTATATAAAACGTTTTCTCGTCCAACAGTTTGGGGCTCAACAATCCAAACGATTCATGACTTTGTTTAAAGATATATTGGAGCAGGATTATCCACTCAAAGATGTCTGTCTACAAATTCAAAGATCTATGGACCATCCTAGTCGATTAGAATTGATTCATGTTTTATTCGGATTATCAGCTGCAGATGGGCATGTTCACCCAGACGAAATTCGTGTTATTCATACCATTTCAAATTATTTAAATATTAGTCTCAAAGATTATGAATCCATCAAAGCCATGTTTGCAAAGGATCCATCGACTCATTATAAAATATTAGAAATTTCAGAAAAGTCATCAGATCAAGATATTAAAAAAGCTTATAGAAAAATGGCGAATAAATATCATCCTGATAAAGTCGCTCATCTCGGGGATGAAATGCAAAATTTAGCTGAAGAAAAATTCAAAGCTGTAAATGATGCTTATCACCAAATCAAAAAAGATAGAGGCATGTCTTGAGCCAAGAAAAACCCGGTCAATTTCCTTTTACACGTGGAATTTATCCTGAAATGTATCAACAACGTCTTTGGACTATGAGACAATATGCCGGATTCACATCAGCAGAAGAATCTAATGCACGATACAAATATCTTTTAAAAAATGGTGTGAATGGATTATCCGTTGCTTTTGATCTTCCAACTCAAATTGGTTATGATTCGGATCATGATATGTCACTGGGTGAAGTTGGAAAAGTAGGTGTTCCCATTTCAACATTACAAAATATGGAAACACTTTTTGAAGGTATTTCTTTAGATCAAGTGTCAACATCTATGACGATTAATGCAACAGCGCCTATTTTATTAGCCTTATATATTGCAACGGCGGAGAAGCAAGGCGTGTCTGCAGAGAAACTTCGTGGCACGATCCAAAATGATATTTTGAAAGAATACGTGGCACGAGGAACTTATATTTATCCGCCCTCGCCTTCCATGCGACTCGTAACTGATGTATTCGAATTTTGTGCGTCTCATGTTCCCAAATGGAATACGATTTCAATTTCCGGGTATCATATCCGAGAAGCGGGTAGTACCGTGGAGCAAGAATTGGCATTCACTTTTGCCAATGGGATAGCCTATGTTCAGGCTGCAATAGATAAAGGATTGGATCCCAACCAATTCGGTTCGCGTCTTTCTTTCTTTTTCAATTCCCATAATGGATTTTTGGAAGAGGTTGCAAAATTTCGTGCCGCTCGAAAAATTTGGGCAACTATCATGAAAGATCGATTTGGTGTTAGCAATGAAAAAGCACTTTATTGCAGGTTTCATGTTCAAACCGGTGGGTCAACTCTCACAGCAACCCAAATTGATAACAATATTGTTCGAACAAGTATTCAAGCTTTATCAGCCGTTTTGGGCGGCACCCAATCACTCCATACGAATAGTAAAGATGAAGCGTTAGCTTTACCAACAAATGAATCAGCAAGATTAGCTCTTCGCACTCAGCAAATTATTGCTCATGAAAGTGGAATTACTCAATATCCTGATCCATTTGGTGGCAGTTATGTAGTTGAAGAAATGACAGACAATTTGATTAATGACGCCATGAAAATAATTTCTGAAATAGATGATCTCGGTGGAACGGTTGCAGCAATTGAACAAGGCTGGATTCAAAATGAAATTACGAGAAGTGCTTATACTTATCAAAAAGAGATTGATTCAAAAGCTAGAATCATTGTTGGTGTAAACCAATTTGAAGAACAAGATGAATTTGAACCCGAAATATTAGAAATTGATTCTAAAAAAGTTGAATCACAAATTGAATCCGTGAAATCTTTAAAAATCTCCAGAAATAATGATCAAGTTAGTCAAAGGTTAAGTGAATTAAAATTAGCCGCTCAATCTGCCGAAAACGTAATACCTCCCATTATTGATTGTGTAAAAAATGAATGTACTCTAGGAGAAATTGCAGACACACTTAGAGATGTATTCGGCATTCATTAGGGTTTATAAAATTTGTTAATACAGATTGCATATTTTATATCTATTGTTCTACATCCGATGGTTGTAGCACCTGTAACATTTGGAACTCTTATTTACGGAGATTCCGCAAATACGTCTCCTCATAAGTTATTCGCAATATCATTATTATTTACCACGGTTCTAATTATAATAGTCGTTCTATTATTCAAAAAAAAAGGACAAATAACGAACTTAGATATTTCTGAACGTGAACAACGAGTACAACCCCTAGTTTATGGTAGTATTATTTATGGAGTTGGATTTCTGGTCTTAAATTATTTTGATGCCACGCCACTCGTTAAAGGTCTCATGTTTTGTTATGCAATTAACACAACTATTGTTTGGGGAATAACGCGATATTGGAAAATTTCAATTCATGCAATCGGCTTGGGTGGGCCATTTGTTGCATTATGGCTTTTCGGGTTTCAATTTCCAATTATCATGGGATGCTCTATGATTCTTTTATGCACATCAAGGGTTGTTTTAAAAGCTCACACACCTGCACAAGTATTGGCAGGTGCAAGCTTGGCCATGGGATTGGCTTATCTTGAATTAACATACCTATTCCTGCCCTTATGATTTTCACCAATCTTATTCAGGCTAATCTTCGGTCAAAGCAATTTGGCAAAGAAATTGAATATTATCAACGCTTGGAATCCACCAATGAAGAGGCTTGGGAACTCATTGCGAATAATGAAGCAAGCCACGGGATGCTTGTTATCACCGACCATCAATTTAAAGGAAAAGGTCGAAGTGGAAATTCATGGTTTATGAGCCCAAGTAAAGGACTAGCCATGTCCCTAATTTTAAAAGAGCATCTCTCCGCAAAAAAGGCCGGACTTATTCCTTTGGCCGTGGGAATTGCAGTGGCGGAGACTCTTAAGAATCGAGGACAAATTCCTAAACTTAAATGGCCAAACGATATTCTTTTAAACGGAAAAAAAGTTGGTGGGGTTTTATGCGAAAGTAAATTAAGTGGGGAAAAAATCCAATCGGTTGTTGTAGGCGTTGGCCTCAATATTAATGAGACTGAGGAAGATTTTCCTGAGGCATTGGGACAAACGGCAACATCCCTTTTTATTGAATCAAGCTATACCCATCAACGTGAATTAGTTGCTGCAATTTTCACCACTTTGTTTGAGAGTTATTGGGAAAAATTGCAATCTTCTCCCAGAGAAATTATATCTGAATGGACTGCTCTTTGCGGACATTTGGATTCATCAGTTTCTTTTCATTTTCAAAATGAGTTACACACTGGATTATTTAAAGGGATTGATGAATCGGGTCAAGCGCGTGTCATCATTGACGATACAGAACATAAGTTTGCTTCAATCATTTTGGATTAAATACAGACCATGAAAAATAAATTAATTTTTCTCCTGGCTTATTTTTCTATCATGTTTGCCCAAGAATTGCCATCGGGTACACCCAAATATTTCCAATTAGATTCTATACCAAGCATTTTTCAAATTAATGTCTCTGGCCCCTCTTCATTTCCTCGTGGCTTAATTCATTCCATAGACCCTATCTCCTATTTAAATGAAGATATTTATTTTTTAGAAATTCAATTAGATGATTTAAATTCATTTCATTTTTCATTTCTACAATCACCCTTTCCTGACGGAATGACTTTATATTTGATTGATATGAATACCCAAGGTTGGGTGGGTCCCTATACAAGAGAAATAGTAGAAACCCAATCTATTCAATTGACAGGTCAAATGAAATCCCGACGTATTTTAGTTGAGTTTTCTGTTCCAATAGATGCCCAAGTTCCCTTTCCGCTTCAAGAAATATTTTTACCCGAAAGACCTGATAATTTTGAAGAAACACTTAATCCCGGAGGGCCACCGCATCGAGAAGAAAACCCTACAATATTATTGTGTGGCTATTGGCCACCTTCCAATGAATGTATTCGTCCCTTTAGTAAAAACCCCTTAATTAATGCTGAGGGTTGGCAGGGGCAAAATTGGGAGAATCTCGGCTATGATGTTATTTCATTTTTTCCAAATTTTACGCCACCCAACTGTGAGAATTGTGGACAAGGACAAGGCGATTTTGAAGTGGATTATCAAGATACGTCCACCGATTGGTGGAATATTTTGGACACCTTAAGTCCCGTTGCCATTATAACATTTAGTCGCGGCTACATTGATTATAGTTGGGAAATGGAATGGAAATATTATAATCGACTTTATTGGGTTCCAGATTACACTGAGCCCCTATACCCTACACCTATTCCGCCTGATTCTACTGTTGAAGAAGGTGCAATACGCTATTCGTCACTTCCCATGGATTCTATAGTTTCTGCCATTGAATCTGCTGATTTGGGATTGAATCCTTATATTGATTATAGTGATGGCGCCGGTGGATATTTATCAGAATTTCTTGGGTATCACGGTGTATGGACTAAAGCAATAATGGATTCTTTAAATGTACCTTGCTATACTGCAGGCCATGTTCATGTTGGCGGACTTATCGATTGGGAAACAGCCCAAGAAGCAGCAAAAGTGACATTGAGAGAAGTCATTAAACTCGTGGAAGAATTTCAAGAATTACCGGGCGATATTAACGAGGATAATGTAGTGTCAATCTTAGATTTACTCTTGGTGATTTTTCACGTATTAGGAATTTCTGAATTGAATGAAGGCCAATGGGTTTTAGCCGATGTGAATTTTGATCTCACTGTGGATATTTATGATTTGATACGCATATCCAATATTATTTTAGATTATTAATTCAGCCTAAAAACGATGGATAGGGGACACCTTAATATCCACATCAAACTCTGGAAATTTCTTTTTGATGCCATCTTCTAATGTATGACAACAACTCACAATATTTCGCTGAGTCATACCAGGCTGAACATTCACCCCAAAAAGAATTACATTATGATTTTCTGTTTTAATAACGCGAATATCATGCACATCTGTTATACGGTCATCTTGATCTGAAATAGTATTAATTGTTCCACTTACTTCTTTTACAAATGGATCATTGGGAAGCACCGGATCTAAATGGATGGTCGGTTCCACACTTAGAGATTTTTCCAAAACCATTTCTACATTTTCGGCAATATCATGGGCTTCACCCGTGGATTTTTCAGCATCAATTTCTACATGGATGCTTATAAATTTATCATGGCCATAACTATGAACAATAATATCATGCGCACCTAAAACACCATCTATGCCCATAACAATTTGACGAATAATTTCCACTTCTTCTGTAGTAGGCGGTTTGCCAATAAGATCATCCACTGAATCTTTGGCTATCTCATAACCAGTATAAATTAAAAAGAATGCGACACCCAAACCTGCCCAGCCGTCCACGGCAGGAAAACCAAATTTCCCAGCGACCAATGCAATCACCACCAATAGACTAGAAATAGCGTCACTGCGGTGATGCCATGCATCCGCATGCAAGGTTCCTGACGCAATCTTGGAAGAAAGAAATTCAGCATATCGCGCGGTAATCTCTTTCAAAATGATTGTCGTACTAAGAGCAATAATCATCCACCATTCTGAGTGAAATATTTCGGGATGACGAATGCGGTCGATGGATGTTTCTATAAATTCTATTCCGGCTACCATCAACAAAACTGCAATAATCAACGTGGCAATGTATTCGGCTCTTCCATGACCGTAGGGGTGCTCTACATCTGCAGGCTTTTCTGATTCTTTAAATCCCCAGATTACCACTGCTGATGAAATGACATCCGATAATGTATGAACTGCATCCGCTATAACACTGACAGCACCCACCGCAATTCCAATAGTCAACTTTAGTACAAATAGAAGTCCATTGACTAAAACAGAAACCCAACCTTGAAATACACCGATTTTTGTGCGGTAAATTTGGGCTGATTCTTTGGTCTTGGGGACGAAATGGTTGGTAAAGGATTCAAACATCTTATTTGTTAATGCAAGTTAATATCTAATCGATCTAAGGGACTTTTAATTCGATCGAATGACACTTTGGAAATATGGGTATATATTTGTGTTGTCTCTAATCTTTTATGTCCGAGCAATTCCTGAATAAATCGTATATCTGTCCCATTTTCTAATAAATGCGTTGCAAAACTATGGCGTAATGTATGAACCGTTGCATGTTTTTTTACACCGGCATTTTTTACTGCTTTTTTCATAATGGATTGTACGGAACTAGCACTATACCTTCCGCCCGACTGTCCTTCAAATGCATATTTAGACGGTTGATATTTTCCCAAATAATTAATCAATACACTTTTTAATGATTGGGACAAAACGGACTGGCGATCCTTTTTCCCTTTTCCCATTTTTACAATAATAATATTTCTATCAAAATCAATATCTTTAACTTGGAGCGACAATAGTTCATTTAATCTAATTCCCGATGAATAAATGGTCATTAATATGGCACTATGTTTTAGATTATTTACGGAGTTCAATAAACGCGTGACTTCCTCTTCTGATAGCACAACCGGTATTTTTTCTTCTTTACGAAACTGGATGATCAATGAAGATGGAATGTCTTTTTTTAATACATCGGAGTATATAAATTTTAGAGAAGCAATGGTTTGCTTCATAGAAGAAATAGACCGCTTTTTTGTTTGTTTTAAATAGTGTAAATATTTCTCAACCTTTTCATCTGTTACTTTTGTAACTTTTTTTGTAATGAGCCACTCTGAAAAATGATTAATGGCAGATAAATAAGATGCGATTGTTCGGGGACTGTAATTACGAATTACAAGTTTTTGCTTTGCTGTTTTTAGTAAGTCGGCTTTTAACATAATTATGCGGTTAAAACACAATATTAAATTAAAGAGTAAACCCGCTAAACGCAATAATTGTGTTTAGCAAGACGTTGTGTTTCATTCGGAAAAAGAACCAGCAAACGGTCAAGCACATTTATTTTTTAGCTATGCTAAAAGCCAAAGCTAAAAAAAACAAAAGAGCTTTTCCTTTTCCACAAGTATCCACTATAATTCAATGAATATTTACACTGAATAATAGTGAATATTTACTATATTTGACCTAAATAAACAAAATTAGGTTTCAAATGAACCGAATTAAAGAAGTTTTAAAAGACAAAGGAATATC
>JABHAX010000027.1 GCA_018674095.1 Fidelibacterota bacterium | reverse complement strand
TAGGAAAGATGTTGCGACAAGTGTGGTTTCATTATCCGGTGAAGAGTTGGCACAACTTCCACTAGCCAATGTAGAAGATGCAATCGAATTACAAGCTGGGATTGAAGATGGACTAGTGATCAGAGGGGGCGAAAGTAGCGAACTTCTTTTGCTGATTAATGGTGCAACCATGCGAGATCCCCGAACCAATAAACCTATCTCAAGAGTGGCTTTAAGCGCTGTTCATGAATTATCGGTTGAAAGAGGTGGGTTCAATGCGGAGTATGGTCAGGTCAGGTCAGGTCTAATTAATATTATTACCCGAGAGGGAGCGGTGGACCGTTATCAGGGAAGTATTACGACTCGATATGGTCCTCCCGGTCCTAAACATTTTGGTCTATCTCCCTATGATAAAAACAGTATGTGGCTTCGTCCTTACCTAGATGATGACGTTTGTTGGACCGGTACGGAGAATGGGACTTGGACCCAAGCTGTCCAGAACCAGTACCCTACATTTGATGGATGGAATAATGTTTCTAGCTCCTTGCTGTCTGACGATGATGCTTCTAATGATCTAACACCGGCCGGTGCTCAAAAAGTTTTTCTTTACGAACACAGGAAAGCTCCCGTAATAACTGAGCCGGATTATAATATAGACCTAGGATTTGGAGGCCCTGTTCCCGTCATTGGTAAATTTTTAGGTGATTTGAGATTTTTCAGTTCTTATCGAAAAGAGCGTGAAATGCTTTTGGTTCCCCTAGCGTCAGATGATTATGAAGACAATGATTTTATGGTGAACCTTTCGTCAGATATTTCATCAACCATGAAAATCAATGCAACCTTTTCAACAGGAAGCAGTCAGAACATTGCCCAAAATGGAACCGAAAGAATCTCAAGTGTTGATTATATGCGTTCATCTTGGCAAATTGCAAACCAAACAGATCGATTACCTGGCAGAATTTTTTCCAATTCTTGGTATAGCTTGGCGAATGTATCTCATATCACATCTTCTGCCAATTTTACGCACACACTTTCTCCCAAAAGTTTTTATCGGATTTCCTTAGAAAATGTGAATCGAGATTATGAAACTGGTCCAATTGATGATCGTGATACAGTTGAATTTGAAATTCTCGATGGATATTTTGTAAACAAACAAGCACCATTTGGGTTTAGTTCACAACCGGATGTCGGTATTACGGGTATGTTCTTTGGTGGGCATACTAGCACGTCTAGGGACTCCAGTCAAATATCTTCCTTGACTCTGAAAGCAGATTATACGAACCAAATCACAACATCTCAGTTAGTTAAAACCGGAATAGAATATGTTTATAATGACCTAAACCTAGATTACGGTATTGTTAATGTCGTTTTTCCCGGAAGCAATAATTATGTACGAATGAAACAAAAACCAATCCGAGGTGCTGCATATATTCAAGATAAAATCGAGTTAGATGGTTATATAGTTAATATTGGTTTAAGATTAGATTATAATAATGGAAATACAAACTGGACGTTTTTTGAACCTTTTTCCAATGATTGGAAAGAATTTAATTCAACTGAATACAGTGAAGATAATAATTACAAATCAAAAGATGTAAATGGGCAATACTCTCTTAGTCCTAGACTAGCTGTCTCGCATCCTATTTCATCCACTTCAAAATTATTTTTTAATTATGGTCATTTTAACCAACTGCCAACTTATGAAGAAATGTTTCGTATGGGGCGAAATATTGGCGGAGCCATGAGAAACTATGGTAATCCGGAATTAGGAATGTCCCAGACTATATCATATGAATTAGGATTTGATAAAACTTTTAAAGAGCTCTACATTCTACAATTCGCTGGATATTACCATGATATTGTTGATCAATTAACTTATACAACATACTATAGCGCAGATGGGAGTGTTATATTTAATCTAGCGGATAACAATAGCTATGAAGATATTCGTGGATTTGAAATGACTTTTAGAAAGTATCATTCTCAATGGTGGAGTGGTTTTATTAATTACACCTATCAAGTTAAGTCATCGGGTCTATTTGGGAAATCTAAATTATTTGAAAACCCTTCTGAACAACGTGAATACGATGCTAATACACAAGGATTGTACCAGTCTAAGCCAATAGCTCAGCCTTTCGCAAGAGCAAACCTTATAATTTCATCCCCCTCAAATTTTGGTCCTAAATTAGGAAAATTTCACCCATTAGGTGGGTGGTCTGCAAATACATTACTGTCTTGGCGTGAAGGCTATTTTACTTATGCACATAATGTATACCCTGGCGTTTCGTCTAATTCACCTATTTTACTTCAATACAATAATACCTCCAATATTTCTATGAAACTCCATCGAGATTTAAAAGTTGGAAAAATAAATATAGGAATTTTCGCAGAGATTAATAATTTATTTAATACAAAAAGATTATCGCTTGCTGGATTTTATAATGCTGATGACCAATTGTCCTATTTTCAGTCACTTCATCTTCCTGAAAGTAGCGCATATCAAAATATAATAGGGTCTGATCGAATCGGTGAATTCCGAGATGACGGTGTGGAATTTCAACCTATTGCTCAGGTTTCATTTTTGGATGGTTTACGAGAATCAGATATTAGACAAGAAACCATATATTTTGAATCCTCAACGGATACTTACCAAGAGTATGAATCTGGAACATGGGTTGAAGTCTCTCGATCCAAAATGGCTAATATAATTGAAACCAACGCTTACATTGATATGCCAAATCAAACATCCTTCAACTTTTTAAATCCTAGAAATATTTTTATGGGACTAAGGATTAGTTATGATTTCTAAAAAACTTCTTGGATTAATATTTTTTATTTTTTCAATAATTATTGCACAACCAGCAGGACAAGAAATTAAATGGCTTCGTGTAGGTAATCTCCGATCATGGTTTTCCAGTTTAGGTTCAGAACTAGAATCAGGAAGGACTGGAAGTGATGCACAGCAACAAGATGGATTAGCTTGGCCGGCTCAATATAAATACCAGGATAATATTGCTGCAAAATCTATGTGGATTGGGACAACAAATTATTTGGATCCCGTTTATCAAATAGAATTTCCTCACAAGGTAATTACTGTGGGGACTCGTAATGCTGGTGCCTATGATGAGATTATGCCTTATGAATGGAAAATGATTGGACGTTTCAACCATCCATTAGTATTGGTTGATGGTGATATTTCAACAGATAATTTTTACGATGATAACGTGGATGAAATTGACCCAAATCTCTTTTGTGATCGAATGATCTCAAATAAACTTCATTCATCTATTGGAGTTTCTATTGACCGAAAGATTTATGCCTTTTCTCAACAAAATCATGATAACTACTACATCTATGATTATGTATTTAAAAATACAGGCATCATCAATATGGATGGAGATATTTTAGAAAGAACGCTCACCGATGTTATATTTCATTTTCAATATCGCTATGCGATCGGGCATGAAGCATTTGTGAAAGGCTGGGCAGCAACTAATAATATCAATTGGGGC
>JABHAX010000026.1 GCA_018674095.1 Fidelibacterota bacterium | reverse complement strand
ATATTATCTTGTTTGTTCAATCTGAATTTATTAATATCGGATGCGCTTATCTTATTTATAAGATTAGTTTTGTGATTATTAACAATATGAAGGAATTTGGCTGATGAAAAGAATATTCAATAATACAACTCAATTAACCCGAATATGAATTATTCTTTCCATGAATATTTTACCAATTTTCCAAAACCATATCTCAATGGGCTTTATTCCTTCATTACTCTCTTCCTTCCATTGAGTTGGTTTTGGAAACCTTAACATTTAATCTAATTATTTGATGAAATATTTTTTATCATTTTTCTTTTCTTATACTCTTTTATTCACTCAAGACATGAATTTAGGAGCAACTCTAAGAACCCGATTTGAATCAATCGACAAAGACTTTACTGATTCCACTACATTTAATTCTTTTCATGCACAACGATTTCGGTTTCACATCTCCTTTAAACAAAATGATGTAGAATTATTTTTTCAGCTTCAAGATTTTAGACTAATGGGATCTGAAACTAGCACTCTGCTAGACGGTTCATCAGATAATTTTGATTTGCACCAGGGATATATAAAGATTTCAAAATTAATGTTTCTCGACTCATTTAAATTAGGTCGTTTTGAACAAGCGTTCGGAAATCAGAGAATTATCGGAAACGTTGGTTGGCATAATATAGGGCGAAGTTTTGATGGTGTAGTCTTATCCCACATCATTCTAAATCATAAAGTTGATTATTTCAAATTCAATCTTTTTGAGACCTATCCCGAATTGCTCAATGAAAACGATGGTTTTGTCTCCGGTATTAATGTGTCTTTTCATAAAAGTATTAAGTTTATTAATGAAACACTTTTTGTCATTGATAATGATAGAAAAACATCTCATACATCATTAGGTCACTCATTGGGTAATTTAAATATTAATTCAGAATTTGGATATCAATTCGGACATGTTGATTCATTAGATCAAAAATCATGGATGGCATCCTTTTCTTTATCCTATAATTTGAAATCACTAATCATTAATAGTGGAATGGATTTTATTAGTGGAGATAATTCATCTACAGCCGTAAATGAATCATTTAATACCCTTTTTAGCACAAATCATAAATTTTACGGTTCTATGGATTATTTTTTAAATCTCCCAGTTCATACAAACAATTTAGGTCTTATCGATTTTTATATGGCTTCAAAAACTCAAAATTTTCCGATAAATATAAATACATCACTTCATCATTTTTTATCACATCGGGAAGATAAAAATGGAAATGATACTTTTGGGACTGAAGTTGATATTAGTTTATCAAAAAATATAAAAGAAAATGTCAATGCTACATTTGGATATTCTATTTTTCTGCCTGGGAAAATAAAAAGTGAATCTGACCAAAAAGCACAATGGGTCTTTTTAATGATTTCAGCATCATTTAAATAATTTCTTGAATTCAACTATTAAGTGCAACTCAATGTTTGGCTGTGAAAGAAACGGAGCTGCTGTAGGCTCTGCATATTTCTCACAGCTATATAAGAAGTGCACAAATGAAACGCTATGGATCCAATGAGCGACAAGGAATCCTTAAAAACAGAGTAGTAACTTGAAAGATTCTACTTCCGCAATCAGCCACTATTCTTATACAAACCGTTAGGCAAAATTATTATGGAACAATATTTTTCAAAATTTAGAAAAGGAATAATTGGTCAAAATCAGACAATTAAAACGCCCTTGAATGAGGCCATTAATTTAGTGTATGCAGACTGGACAGCTAGTGGAAGAATGTATTTGCCAATCGAAGAACGAATACGTCAGAAATTACTTCCATTTGTTGCCAATACTCACACCGACACAAATTATACCGGTTCTAAAATGACCTATGCTTATCATAGAGCACAGGAAATAATTAAGGAACATGTTGGAGCATCTGATAACGATGTGCTTATTTCTTCCAATTCCGGTATGACTGGAGTTATTAATAAATTTCAAAGAATATTAGGACTTAAAATACATGAATCTTTTAAAGAATCCATAAATATAAGCGAAGAAGAGAAACCTATCATATTTATTACACATATGGAGCATCATTCCAATCAAACAAGTTGGATTGAAACTATCGGAGATGTAGTAGTTGTTCCTCCTGATGAAAAAGGACTGGTCTCTATTGAAAACTTTCAAACAACTATTGAACAATATGCTAATCGAAAAATTAAAATTGTAGCAATAACTTCCTGCTCAAATGTCACTGGAATTATGACTCCGTATATGGAAATAGCCCAGTTAATTCATAAATTAAATGGATCCTGTTTTGTAGACTTTGCCTGCTCAGCTCCATATGTTTCAATAAATATGCACCCTGATGATAATAGTGAACGTTATCTTGATGCAGTCTATTTTTCTCCTCATAAATTTCTTGGTGGTCCAGGAACAACTGGTATATTAATTTTTAACAAAAAACTTTATTTGAATACTATTCCTGATAATCCAGGAGGAGGCACAGTAGATTGGACAAATCCGTGGGGAGAGCATAAATACGTTGAAGATATTGAAGCTCGTGAAGATGGCGGAACTCCTGCCTTTCTTCAAACAATTAAAGCGGCAATGTGTATGCAACTGAAAGAAGAAATGGGTGTAGGAAATATTCAAAAACGAGAAGGAGAAATTTTAGATATCATATGGGAATCATTAAATGATATACCTAACCTTCATATTCTTGCTGAAGAGCATAAAGAGAGACTCGGGATAATTTCGTTTTATATAGACAACCTCCACTATAATTTGGGAGTTAAAATGCTAAACGATCGATTCGGGATTCAAACTAGGGGGGGCTGCTCTTGTGCAGGAACTTATGGTCATTATCTGCTTGATGTTACCCATGAATATTCACAAAGAATCACCGCCCAGATAAATATTGGGAATTGTTCCTCAAAACCCGGATGGATTAGATTGTCAATACACCCCACGCATACCAATGATGAAATTAAATATATGATGGAGGCTTTAAAACAACTTGCCGAAAACTATCAAGATTGGGAAGATGAATATAATATAGATTATATATCTGGAAACATTAAACATATCGAAACAAGCTCAGAAGTAGAATTAGAAAATAGCATAAATCAATGCTTCACAGAAAACTTTGCCTAACAAAAAATAAACGCTATTAAAACAAGCGTTTATTCAAACCGTTGGCAACAATACGAGTACTAACCTAAATGTTACAACTAAATCAAAATTAATATTAAAAACAAATTTTATCCGAAACAAAATTAAAACTACAATTCTACTTTTTATCTTCTCAATTAGTCTTTATGCTCAAGAATATAAAGTTGATAAAGAGAATAGTCAAATTAGTATTATAGGTACTTCTAATATTCATGACTGGTCCTCGGTAGTTGGGCAATTTGAGCTTTCAGGGAAAGTGAATTCTAAATCTATTTCAGATATATATTTTGAGGCAATTGTAAAGTCGATAAAAAGTGGGGAGTCAGGAATGGACAAGAATATTTATAAAGCTCTTAAATCTGATAACTTTCCTAAAATTGAATTTAGAAGCAAAAATTTAATGATTGAAGGAAATGAAATGACGGGAAAAGGGCCCCTAACAATTGCTGGTCAATCAAAAGAGATTGATGTAAGCTTTAAATTTATCAAAAAAAATGAAAAATACATAGTATCAGCAAGTATTCCTTTAATAATGACAGATTATGGAATCAAACCGCCTACTGCTGTTTTTGGAATGATAAAAACTGGTGATGAAATTAAACTTGAGATACTACTTTCACTTAAAACAAAAAACTAAACAAGATTAATTACCAATCTTGAATTCAGGAAATTTAATAAATCTAAAATATAATGTTTTGGCCACAACAATCATTTGAGAGTCTTAAAACGGCTGTGTTGAGTGCACTCAACAAAAATGCCAGCTTTTATGACCACAATATTATGGGACTTCCAGCTACCTATTTAGATCCACATATATTCCCCGCGGATGCTGATTTTCTTTCAAATGCTCCATTTATTCGATCTTTTATTGAGAATCCAAATCATATTGGACTTCATACTTACGATAAATCTATTCCATCCTTCCATGGGACTCA
This sequence comes from Fidelibacterota bacterium, assembly GCA_018674095.1. GTDB lineage: Bacteria > Fidelibacterota > Marinisomatia > Marinisomatales > UBA1611. The sequence continues at coordinate 1,881 of JABHAX010000026.1, read as the reverse complement.
GCAACTTGAATTAGATTTATTACGAATTTGCGCTGAAGAAATATTTAAAGCTAAACCAAACTCTTACGATGGATATGTTTCGCCCGGTGGAACAGAGTGTAATATTCAAGCGGTGTGGATTTTCAGAGAATATTTCAAGAATAAATTCGGTGCTTTGCAAGATGAAATGGTTATTTTATTTTCTGAAGATACGCATTACTCTCTTTATAAAGTATGTAATATTTTAGGGTTAAAATATAAAGTGTTACCAGTTGATTTTAATGAAAGAAAAATCGATTTAGATATCTTAAATAACCAAATTAAAACCCTGAAAAATTCCGGGTCACTTTATTTTATTATTGTTTTAAATATGGCAACGACCATGTTTGGTTCAGTGGATGATATAGAATCTATTAGTCAAAAATTAAAGGCCCAAGAAATTCAATTTAAAATTCATATTGATGCTGCATTTGGCGGATTCATCTACCCATTTACGAATCCAAAAAGTTTACTTAATTTTGATAATTCGGTTGTCGATTCAATATCTGTTGATGGACATAAAATGCTTCAAGCACCTTATGGAACTGGCATTTTTTTAATTCGAAAAGGGTTTATTGATAATGTATTAACTGAAGAAGCCAGTTATGTTGAAGGATTGGACCATACCTTATGTGGATCACGATCGGGGGCTAATGTTATCGCAACTTGGATGATTTTAAATGTTCATGGCTCTCATGGTATCTTGAAACGAATGAATGAACTCATCGAAAAAACAAATTTTTTATGCGATTCACTAACCCAATTAGGCATACGATTTTTTAGAAATAAGTACATGAATATCGTAACAATACGTTCAGACGATATTTCGAAAGAAATATCTGAAAAATATACACTAGTACCTGAAAAACATGAACAAAATCAAGTTTGGTGGAAAATTGTAGTTATGGAGCACGTGACAATGGATTTAATTCAAAGATTTTTAAAAGATATTTCAATCTATTCAACAAAACATTCTGAAATGAACTCAATATCAATTTGAATCATAAAATTATACTTCAAATCGGAGAGCAAGCAACTCAATAACTGGTTGTGAATGATGTAAAGCTATTATATTAAATAATTTCCACACTAAAAATATTAATAAGCATCCCCTATGTACTCGTTTGGATTATAACACGAATTATTAAAAATATGGATGACTCAAGACAAACTAAAACAATTTCAAAAAAAGGATAAATCTATCTTGGTTTCTGGAAATAACCTTAATAAAATTCATTTCATGCTTTATAGCAAATCAGCAGAATACGCAATTCAGACAATGATTTATTTATCAGAAAATCCTTCAGATAAACCAGTAATGATTGCAACAATCGCAGAATCTTATAATATTCCTTATAATTTTTTGGCTAAAATCGTTCAAACTTTGGTTAAACGCCGCCTTGTTGTTACCAAGCGAGGTCGAAATGGTGGAATCAATCTTGCCCGTAAATCTAATAATATTTATTTGAATGAAATTGTCGATGCTATTGATGGGCCACCTCCGGAAAAAGAATTATGTGCCATTGGCCTTGATCTATGTGATGATGAAACACCTTGCCCCCTCCACAACCAATGGAAACCCATTCGTAAATCAATCAGAGCTATGCTCACCCGCGAAAGCTTAGAAGAGTTAGCACACCGCGTGATTAATAAACGAAAGATCATGCACCCTGATTAATCTTTAAAACAGGCTTCATTAAATAATAAAATATCCCCAAACCGAACAGAAATAAGAATCCTGATAGACCAAACATTCTAGTGGCGATTAAACCACCATTTGGGACACTATATAAAATCGATTCGGGCAGGACAATAGACATGGTTCTGAAAATAACGGATAAATTCATAATAATGGAAAGAATT
>JABHAX010000235.1 GCA_018674095.1 Fidelibacterota bacterium | reverse complement strand
GAAGAAGTAGATGTGATTGTTCCGAGCCAAATGACTAACGCTGGATTTTATACACATTATTGGGATGCTAAGAATCAACCATCAGGCATGTATTTGATTCAAATTAAATCGGGTAATAAAATTGATACGCAAAAAGCAATTTTAGTAAAGTGACTTTTAAATATTAATCAAAAAATGCTAAAAAAAGGTGGCAATACTAATTGCCACCTTTTTTGTTAACAAAAATTATATAATTTATTAATGAAACTATTTAAAATTGGAAATATAAATTTAATATTCTGCCTATTAATCGGTGGCGTTTTTGGGCAAGCCAATTTTATATTTGATAATATTTCAGTCCAAGATGGGTTATCTGAAAGTACCGTAAAAGTCATTTTTGAAGACCATAATGGTTTTATTTATTTTGGTACCGAAAATGGATTAGATTTTTATAACGGATATGAATTTTTGAATTATCAAATGAATGCGTTTGATGAATCGTCAATCCTCGGGAATAAGATTTCCTGTATTTTCGAAGATTCAAACAATATGATTTGGATTGGCTCAGAATTGGGAGTTAGCAAATTTAATCCCAATACCAGACGGTTTTCACGACCTGTAAAATTAAATGAAAAAGATGCATTAGTATTCATAAACCCTGAAACCATGGCTGAAGATAGCTATGGAAATATTTGGGTAAAATTGTCAGAAAGTCATTTTATTTTTCAAGTGAATTCGTCAAAAGATTCAACTCGATGTTTGAATTGTGAACCGAGCGATTTGTTAAATAAAACATCTATTGAAACCCTTTATGGAGATGATAATAAAAAGATATGGTTCGGGACAGACTCAGGATTATTTTATTTTGATAATGAAAAAGATAAAATTGTCACTTTCAAAGCTAATTCAGATTTATTTCAATCTCCTATAACTGCCATTGAAAATGGAAAAAATGGAGAATTGTGGATTGGAACGGAACGGGGAATAGGACTAATTAAAGCTGGTTCGAATAATGTTAGAATTTATACTGAAAAGACAGGTCTTAATTCAATTGTCTCAAATAAAGTAAATGATTTGAATTGGGATAATGAAAAACAAGAATTATGGATCGCTACAAAAAATGGGATATCAATTTTTAATTCAGAAAAAAATACATTTCAGAATCTTCAAGAAACGCCTTATGCAAACAGCATTATTGAAAACGATGTTACTAAAATCCTTCTAGCGGAAAAATCTGGAAACCTTTGGTTTACAACTGAAAATTATTCAGGTTTCAATTGTTTAACAATGTCTTTCAATCCATTATATGGAGAAATTGATACGGCTTTTACGCATTTCGAACATGATCCAATTGATTCAAAATCTATTGCCGATAATGACATTTCAACTTTCATTGAAGATAAAGCAGGCAATGTTTGGATCGGAACTCGCCAAAATGGGATTAGTTTTCATGCATTTATAAAATCAAAATTTTTATCGATTCAAAATGATCCTGAAAATGAATGGGGATTAAAAAGCGATAAAATTTATTCAATAGCAACACTTTCTGACGGTTATTTATGGGTTGGCACAGATCAAGGACTAGAGTTATTATCGCCGGATGGGATAAGAGAATATGAATATGAAAAATCGACCTTAAAAATAAATCAAATAATGGATTTGGAAATTATTAATGATGAATTTCTTTGGGTTGCTTCCACAGAAGGATTACTGAAAATTGACTTAAATACAGATGAAATAAAACGATTCTCGTCCTTTAAAAGTGTCCCTGAAATAAACCGAATTCTTGAAAATGTTATTTATGATATTCTATTGGAAGAGAATGAGGTCCTTTGGTTAGGAACGGAGTCGGGATTAACGATTATTGACACAAAAAATGATTCTACTATAAATTATACATCTGAATTGGTTCCTCGTGTTATGTATAAAGACAATGAAGGAAATATTTGGTTAGGTACAGAAATAAATGGTCTTTATTTCTTACCTGCAGAATTAATTCCTTATGTGATGGCAGGAAATGATTTTGAAATAATAGGCCATATATTTGATGAAAGTATTACAGATGGAATCTCTTCTACAAGAATTACTTGTATAACACAAGACCTTGATGGTGTTATTTGGGTGGGAACTGCGAATGGTGGATTAAATAGATACCATAAAGAAGATGATTCATTTTCACATTATTTTATCCAAGATGGACTCCCGAGCAATTATATAACAGCTATCGCTGTTGATAAAGAGAATAATCTTTGGATTAGTTCAAAAAATGGAATTTCATTATTTAATCAATCAAGTCATTCATTCACTAATTTTAATTTATTCGATGGCATTGGAAATATCGATTATTTTCGCAACAGTTTTTCAATTAGTAGCAACGGAAATTTCTTTTTCGGCGGTCCAAAGGGAATTACGGTTGTTAATCCCAGTAGTATTCAATTCAATAATTATCAGCCACCGTGTGTAATTACCCGAATTAAAAAAACGTCCTTTGAAGATGTAGTTACAGAGGAATTCGGAGAGTCGAATAAGTCAATTGATATTAATCACAAAATCAAATCTTTCACGATTGATTTTGTTGTATTAAACTACCACAAGACGGAAAAAAATCAGTATCGATATAAATTGGATCCGTTGGATAAAGATTGGATTGATGCCGGGGATTTACGATTTGCTTCCTATAATAATTTGGGACGTGGATCCTATAAATTCAAAGTTCAAGGTTCTAACGATGATGGAGTTTGGAGTGCCACTGAAACTCTTGCGATTAGATTTATTCCTCATCCCCTTTTGAGTTATTGGGCGTTTGGTTTTTATATCGTAATTGGAGTTTTTGGCATTTTGGGTTTTACTCGTCAAAGAATGCAACAACAAATTCATGCTTTAGATGAAGAGAGACGAATTCAAGAAATGGAGCAGGCTCGAGAATTTCAAATGTCTCTTATCCCACAATCTTCACCAGATTATCAGGATTATGAATTTGCATTTCATATGAAAACATCTACGGAGGTGGGAGGTGATTATTATGATTTTTTCCCCCAGGACGATGAATCACTTTATGTAGTAGTTGGAGATGCAACAGGACATGGTTTAAATGCTGGTATGATGGTTTCAATCACAAAAGCGGGGCTAGTTAGTACACCCATGGATTCACCAGCGAGTATAGTAAAGAATCTAAATCGCGCCATCAAATTCATTGATTTAGGGACCACCAGGATGTCCCTGAATATGACTAAAATTAAAAATGGAACGCTTGAATTTACCTCGGCTGGTATGCCGCCTGGATACCTATATCGTCATAAAGATAAAACGGTTGAAGAAATTCTTATTTCGGGCTTGCCATTAGGCTCTATGAAAGAAATTGATTATGATCATCGAATATTCAACTTTGAATCTGGTGATGCTTTTGTACTTTTATCTGATGGACTACCTGAGTGTGTTAATCACGATGATATCATGTTAGATTATGATGCCATCTTGCAATGTACACAAAAGAATGGTCACTTAAATGCCCAAGGAATCATGGATTCTTTAATCGACTTAGGTGATTCATGGATGAATGGGTTAATGAACGAAGATGACATCACCTTGGTTGTAATTAAACGAAAATAATAAACAAAAAGAATAGGACATTATGATAAGAAAATTTTTACTCATCCCACTGCTTTTGACTTTATTAATAGGACAAGGAAAAGTCCCTAATGTACGATTGAAAATGTTAGATGGGAAATATGCTAAGTTGTATGATTTATTAAAGGATGGTCCCATGATTATTGATTTTTGGGCGACCTGGTGTGAACCATGTAAAAAGCAAATGCACCATTTAAATAAATTTCACAAACATTTCAAAGATACAGGATTCCGAGTATTAACTATTAATACAGATACCCCCAAAAGTATGGGGAAAGTTAAATCCTATGTTCGTTCGAAAAAATTCGAATTTATGGTGGCTGTAGATCCAAATAATCAAGTCATGAAAAAAATGAGAGTAAAACTTATGCCAACAACCATTTTGGTTGATACAGATGGCACAATAATTTACCGTCATCAGGGATATTTACCGGGAGACGAACGAGATATTTTAAAACATATCACTGATTATTTTGATAAGTCAGGTATTGCCTATGAGCCCTTAAACTTTGGTGAATCTAAAAACAAAAATAAAAAGGAAAAAATTGAAGTTGATTTTTAATCTATATCAGACTTTTATACTCAAATTTAATTTAGGTTAATTTTGGTAAATAATTCAGATTCTGTCCCTTTTCAATACTGTAAATTGAATATTCCGTCTTTAAATTTAAAGGCTATTTTTTAGATGATTCTTTTTATTTCAATTAGATTCTCTGTAATCAAGAT
>JABHAX010000234.1 GCA_018674095.1 Fidelibacterota bacterium | reverse complement strand
TCAAAAATAGTTAGATCATCGCCTTGACCGATTTGGCTTAAATCCACTCCTTCAAAACTTTCCAATAGTGAATCACCCTGCATAATTTTATAGTCTAAGTTGGGTAAGGGTTGGGGTGCTTTTTCATATACAATAAGTGAGAGCCAAAATCGAAGTCTTGCAATATCCACTGCACCTTTTTCTATATCCACACCATAAATTGAATTTTGGATAATCCCCCGTTTTACTTCTGCAGGGTCGAGCGTCCAGTCCAACGACATTTTTGCACGAAAAATTATTTGTAATAATCCCATTGGGAATGCACCCGAACCAATGGCCGGGTCACATATTTTTACTCTATCCAATAGCTCTTTAATCCGTTTGTCATTTTGTAAAATGTAATTATTAGGGTCACTTTCATCACCTTTATCAAATGTGCGGATGAAGTTTTCAATATCCGTTGTCTCATTTTCTAAATGAGTTTTTAAATATTGAATAAGCGATTCTTGACACATATATTGGACTATGGGCTTGGGTGTATAGAATGCTCCTTTATCTTTATTGTCTTCCAACAGATTTTCAAAAATATGCCCTAACATTTCAGGGTCAATTCCTACTTCGTGGTCATTAGGGTCATTCTCATCAATGGTGAAATTGTATTCACCAAAAAAGTTTAACAGACTCTCAAAATGTGATCCAGGAAAATCAATTTGTCTAATGGCTTCACTGTCTGCTTCAAACAGTCCACCATTTAAATATGGAACACGAGTTTGGGTCAGATCAAATACATCATTTTCGCGATTGGATGTATTCAATGCATCGAATAAATGGGCTAAGTAATTACTATGAAATTGATCCTGATTTGCAGATTCAAATAAACTTTTACAGAATGTATGGTCGCCATTTCCCCATTCAGAACTATCCACAGAACAACCCATCCATCCCTTCTTTTGTAAAAATTGCACGAACACCATTCGCCCTATCAATTTCTTTACAAAATCCCGTGCCTGTTTATTATCATTTTCAAAGACTGTTTCTAAATATCCCGAAGGTTCATGGATTTCCACTTCTTTCCATTTCCCACTAACTTTTTTAAATCGCTTTCCTGTAATAAACTGCACGAAATCTTCGTAATGTTCTTTGTATTTATTGAAAAATTCTTTATTCAGTTTTTCAACTGAGAAGGCATCTACTACATTTTCTAATTCAACCGTGTTTTTTTGTTCGTGGAGTTTAAAGAAGCGGTCAGAGGCAGTTTGACACGATTCATTTGGACCTAAAACATAAGTATATCGTTTGGGTTCAGTCTGCTTGGTAACTAATTGCATGTTCTCATCGAATTCAGTTTCTTGTGCAGTAAATGTAAACCGGTAATCTTCAGAATCAGATGCAAACACAGCTAATACGCCATGAGTTGCTTCCTGGTCAATATACTTTGTAGTTAGGTTTCTTAATTCAACTCTGTTACGAGCAATATCCACATTATCTTTAAGTTGGATATCAAAAACAGCAAGAGTCTTACCATCATTTAATCGAACATTACCAAGCTGTCTAAATGTCTTCACTTTTTCATTAGTGACTAGAATATCTTGAGGAATTTGAAATAATGCTACATTGGGGAAAATGTACTCGAGAATCTCTTTCCAATTATCAGTGTTATAGTGTTGTGATAGTTTCTGTTTAAGTAGGGCTTTATTCAAAGTATTCCTTATCTGGAATTAAATTTATTCATTTATAAAAGATTCTGAAATAATAATTGCAGGTTTAATTTCTTCATATTGCTTTATTGTTACTGCAGGGTTAATATCATTATCTCCGTCTATATTTAATGGGTATTTATCAATAATACCAATGAGAGCATCTAAAGAAGCTGTAGGTGTAAGCACATCATTCTTTAATGACTTTTTCAACTTATTTATACTTCTTTGTAGTTTCTGAAAACGACCTAACTTTAAAGCAAATTTTGCTGATTTAATCTTTTTAACTTCCTCTTCACTTATAAATTCAAGTTTAGTAAACGCATCTATAAATGCAATTGCACTCTTTTCAGCAGGACTTTGACTTATATCAACCGCCTGCCGTTCTGCAGACTCCTTTTGTAACTTCTCATTAAAGTCTTTAACTGCAATTGCTATTTGCTCATGATGTTGATCATGTAGAGGCTTAGGCTCTTCATCAGTTTGAGTTTTGAATAATTCTGCTGTTTCAACAAAAGATAGTTCATTAAATGACTCATCTTCTTTAACTTTATAAAATACATCTCGTCTATCATTACGAATAAAACATACCGTTTCTTTATTCAATTCAGAATGTTTACGACCTACACGAGAACGAAGTGGAAAGTTCTTTATTTTCCTAAAGTATTCGGGGCTTTCATCTTTAAACTTTCTTAGTTCCATTAAATAAACCAATCGTTCATCTCGTTCTTCTTCAAAAGACTGATCAAATAACCCGAATGTATTTACTTCCTCGTCAGGAGAATATATCTGACTATCTTCACCCAGAGCAGAATGAAATGCTTGCAATTTCATTATCGCTTTTTTCTTTAACTCAATAACAGTATCTACTTTGGCTGTAGGATAGAAATTATAGATGTAAATTTTAGATGCAGTTGTACCAATTCGATTAACTCTTCCTATTCTCTGCATGAGTTTAGTCGCATTCCAAGGTGTATCATAATTTACAATTACATTCGCTCTATGTAGATTTATACCCTCAGCCAACACTTCGGTGGACATTATAATATCATGATTACTCTTCTGATCTTCTAATTTAATATTGGCATCAAAGTTCTCAGAAATAGTCGTCTTAAGTTTATCTCTATTTTTAGCAGAAATACTTAAAATATCATCAAATCCAGCACTCTTTAGATTAGATGTTACATGGTCAATAGTTTCCATCGATTCAGAAAAAATAACAAGTTTACTATTGGGGTTAATGGACTTCTCAAGAAGTTCATTTTTCATCTGTTTAATAAATTCATCTAGTTTGGGGTCATTTTCATCATCATCGATTTTATCCCACTCATTAACCAGTTGAGTTAATATTGCATGGTCTTTAACTAAACCCTCTTTAAACCCGGCCTCAAAATCGGTCAATTTACAAACTTGAATTGTGGGGTCAGTTTCCGAAGTTTCAGAAATCATTTTAATGAGTTCATCTTCTCTATCATCCATTAAATATTCATTTACTTTTAAATTTGGTGCTATGTATATAGTCCCTTTTTCAAACATATTGACCATTACTTGTGAAGCATTTTGAAACCGTTTAATAGACTTTTTAAACGCATAGAAGCTACTATCTATTCGTTTGACCAAGAGTGTTCTCATCATTTTTGCAAGTTGAGAAGAAAGTAAATCTGCATTTCTATATTTTAACTTTAAATGAGGAAGTAAAAATTCGATTGCTCTATACCTATAATATTCTATTCCTTCATTGGGGTCACTTAATTTGGCCATAGTGAAATCGTACAATTTTTCTAACTCAGTATCCATTTGATACATAATCATACGAGGTTTTTCAATCTTAGGAAATACAATGCCTTGTTCTTCTAAATCTTTTTTATATAATTCATGCTCCATTAAGTCAGTTCGGGTTCTTCTTACGGTTAATGGTTCAATTATCTTCAGTCGAATATCAGCATAAATTTTAGATACTATTTTTTGTGCAGTTGGAATATCTGGTTCTCTAACTGCTCTTTTATATGCTTCTATTCTTCTTGAAAAATAGGATTGTAAATTTGATACATCTAAAGTTGAATCCTTACCGTCTTGAAACAAGAAAACCTGATTACGAATATCAGCAGGACGATTATTTAGAGGAGTAGCTGAAACCAATATGATTTTCTTTTCTGCTCGTGTGCCATCTTCTAAATAATTCTTTGTAGGTGTCTTGCATAGTCGTTGAAGTGCATCATAAGAATCGGGAGTATCATTTCTAAACTTGTGAGCTTCATCCACAATTATTAAATCATACTTTTCAGGGTTTGTTATTTTATGCAAACTTCCATTGGTAATAAGTTCAACTGTTTTTAATCCAAATTGCTCACATGTATTTTTCCAATTATCTTTAATTGCAGGAGGGGTTACAATCAATATTGAAGATAAATGAGTTGGAAAATTATTACTATAAAAGAACTTTTTAGCAATAAGGGTAGCAATAACCGTTTTACCTAGCCCTACAACATCAGCAAGAAAAAACCCATTGTGTTTCATCATTAAATCATACCCTTGACTAACGGCATCAACTTGATACGATAAGCGTTTAAATCCCGCTGGTAAGTCCGTAATAGAATTAGGGTCAAACTCAATACTCCTCCCAAAATATTCTATTAAAAACTTAATATATAATTCGAAAGGGGTTGGGTCTGCTTTTAGAAATGTCTCTTTTTCAATCCTCTGAATATCAGTTGGTAAAATTGCTTCACTCTCAGCCCATAACTTTTCAAATTCATCAGTCGCAAATTTTACATCTTCGTAGTCATTCAATAGAATATTAAACTCATAATTTGAAGAATCCGTTGTACCTAGCCCTGCATCCGTTAGGTTTGATGAGCCCGTAATTACATGTCCAGATTTATGTTCATTAAAAGTTTTTGGCTTAAATATGTATATTTTTGCATGTAGGTTTCGTGTAGGATGTGCTTTAATCTCAATCTTTTTAGTGATGATATCTTGAATAAATTGCATTATACCATCTTCAACTTTTTTAGAGTAAACTGAACTTTGAATATCACTTTTAGTATCGTTTAGAAACTCATTAATAGTTTGCCCTGGGTCCGATTGAAAAAGTAATCCTTTTGCATGATATTTAGATATAATCTTATCTACATTGATTCCTACAAGGATTCTAATATTTGGAACTGCATCGAGATGTGGTCTAATTGAAAAGTACCCAGAGGCTCTAAAAAAACCAACTAATGCATCAAAGAAATGAATATCTTTGTTATTTTCAAAGACTCCTTCAAATTTTCTAAGTAAAGTATTCTGTTCAGAGTTTGTAAAAAATTTAGTCGACATTATTTCTTCCTAGTATCTACCTTAGCTAATATAACCCACTGAAAATTCCATCAAGTGGAAACCAATGATTGCGTATTATCATTTCTATTTAAAACTTGAATTCAACTCTTAAGTGCAACTCAATGATTGGTTGTGAAAATAGCGGAACTGCTGTAGGCTTCGTACTTTTCCCACCGACAAAAATGAGGAGCACCAATGAAACACTACAGCCAGCTCACGCTGAAACAAAGATACATAATTTATTCCATGCTTAAAATAGGGTATAGTCAAACAGCAATTGCCAAAGTAATAGGGGTTCATAAATCGACCATAAGCCGCGAGCTTATCCGAAATCGTAGCGGTCGAGCTTATAGGTATAAGCAAGCGAATACTTTTGCTGAAGGCAGAAAGAAAGGTAAAGTTCGTTTTCGTCTTGACGGGAGCACTTGGGCGTATGTTGAACAATTGATTTGCAAGGAATGGAGTCCGGAACAAATAAGCGCTTGGATGAAGAAAAATATGGATATTGCTGTAAGTCATGAATGGATTTATAAATACGTTCTTAAAGACAAACAAACGGGTGGTTCTTTGTATCTCCATCTACGGTGTAAAAAGAAGAGGAAGAAGCGTTATGGATCCAATGAGCGACGAGGAATCCTTAAAAATAGAGTCAGTATTGATGAACGTCCAGCTGTAGTTGATACCCGAAATAGATTGGGTGACTGGGAAGCGGATACGATTATTGGGAAAGCACATAAACAGGCTATAGTCTCTATGACAGAAAGGAAATCGGGACTTTCCCTTATTTACAAAGTGGATAGACGAACGAAGGAGAATACCCAAAAAGCAATTAAACGTTTGTTGGGCTCTATATCTGATCAAGTTCTTACCATTACATCGGATAATGGGAAAGAGTTTGGGGATCATGAAAAGATCGCAGCAGGATTGAAATGTGACTTTTATTTTGCCCATCCATATTCATCATATGAAAGAGGAACCAATGAAAATACCAATGGACTTATTAGGCAATATTTTCCTAAAGATAGAGACTTTAGAACCATAACAGATAAGGAAATAATCCACGCCACGAAAAGACTTAACAATCGTCCAAGAAAAAGACTTGGGTATAAAACACCCAATGAAGTATTTTTTGGAGAATCAGACACTGTTGCACTTACTACTTGAATCTAGGTTGCAATATCCACCTTTAATATCACCCAGTAAAAATTTATTATGCAATTTTGCAAATACAGGCAATAACCGTGACACCATAGTAACTGAGTCTTTGACTATTTGATAATTATCTACAAATTGACTTCGATGGACTAAATTATTTCGCACTTTTTTCAAATCATCAAATGTTGTTGATAGACCATCGAACAATTTTGGACTAATATCATTTTTCCAAGTCATCTTGGATAATTTCTTAATGGTCTTAAAATAGGTATTCCAATTTTTGCATGAATCCAAAGTGTGCTTTACAATTTCTAGATTGGTTTGTGACCGCATTAACATAGACTGAAGCAAATAAGACAAATACATTTCCAACAGTGTCATCGAATGAACAACAATATGAGACATTTGAATTTTCGGAATACTCTTTTCCCGATAAATGGCATGGAAAAAATTCATTACTTCTATCTTTTCCATTTTCAATGTTTCCATAAATGTATCGGCAAATTGATACATATCCAATTTTGACGATTGCTCAAATAACTCATTAGCAAATTCTTCATCGACTTTTATTTCATTTTGAATCCATTCAATAACAGAATTTTTATTGCCATGGTATTTTTGGTCATATTCAAAGAATGATTGAATAATATCAGCATACACGGATTGTAATTGCGGTTTATTTGGGAAAAGCGTTTTTACACCTGTTTCACCACAATTAGGACAAGGATAATTATTTACATCCAACATATTTAAATTATCTTCAACAAAATGACAATTGAAACACTGCATATATGATTTTTGTTGAAGTTTGTTTCTAAAAACAAATTCCATCATCACAGGACTTCTATTATCTAAAAACGGCAACATTTAATCGTAAATAATCAATTATCAATTATTAATTAGAAAACGCCTCTTTAAGCACCGCCTGCATCAGCATTTCTGCATTGGCTTTAGATTGTGTAATTTGTGTTTCCAACTCATCACACATGGCAAATAAATGCTCTACTTTTTTTACAATTTCTT
>JABHAX010000233.1 GCA_018674095.1 Fidelibacterota bacterium | reverse complement strand
TCAAAAAGGGGACATTAACGGTGAAGCATCTCTTGGAATTAAATATAGTTTCAGTTCAGACCGCTTTGCAGAATTGACAATTAATCCGGACTTTAGTCAGGTAGAAGCGGACGAACAGCAGGTGGACGTGAATACAACTTTCGCATTGTATTTTCAGGAAAAACGCCCTTTCTTTAATGCGGGAAATGATTTAATTGATACGTGGATTAACCCTATATATACACGGTCTATCAATAACCCGAAAATTGCAGGTCGAATTATCAATCGCGGGCAAAAACTGTCTTGGTATATGTTATCTGCATTAGACGAGAATTCGCCCTATACAATTCCTGGTGAAGAGCAAAGTTTTTCAGAAATGGGTGGACAAAGTTTTTCAAATATTTTCAGGATGAAACGCACATTGAATGATGGGAGTTTTTATGGCGTTCTTGCAACTGATAGACGAATGGCGAATAATAATGGAAGTGGTTCGACGGTGGGGTTTGATACACGTTATCGATTAAATAAAAAATATCAAATAGAATTTCAGACTGTTTTCTCAAAAACAGTAGAGCCGAATGATTCTTTGTTGGTGGATGGTTCATTTTTTGGAGATGATTATTCTTTTACATTTGATGGAGAATCATTTACAGGGAATGCAGTGGAATTAGAATTACGACGAGATACGGAACATTGGAACCTGGAAATGGGCTATGATCATAGCACCCCTACATTCCGGGCTGAAAATGGATTTGTATCCAGTAATAATGAACAAAGATTATACATGGAAAGTGTATGGATTTATTCTCCAAATACTTTTTTAAATAAATTTGTGGGAGGCTTTTATACCGGTATAAACCAAAACTTCGACGGTGAAATAAAAAGACAATCCACTTTTATTTTTAGCAATTTTAAATTGCCCAAGCAAACCAATATTAATAGCAATTTTAACTATACATACTTTCGCCGATTCAAGGAAACTAATTTTAAAAATTTATGGAAAATCGGCACGAACATTAATAGTAAAATTACCAAAAGTACCTCCATTTATTTTGGCGGAAATTATGGTATTCAATTGGCAACATTTTTAGAGGTGCCAGAAACAGGATATAGTTTTTCTTTTTACTCAGGTGTGGATCAACAATTGTTTGAGAGACTTTTGATGGGCGGATCTTTTAGTCAATATCAAATGAAAACATTGAATAAAAAAGATGAGTATTATTCCGGTTATTTGGCTTCATTGAAAATGAATTACCAATATAGCACTGCTATTAGTTTTAGACTTATTGGTCAATATAATGATTTTGATCAATCGTTCCAGATTCAGCCTTTATTAAGCTATCAGCCCAATCCGTTTACTATATTTTATATTGGTACCAGTAACAATCAAGTGGATGGAGAAACCAATGAATCCCAAATTTATTTGAAACTACAATACTTGTTTCAGTAAATATATGTAAATCGATTTAGAAAGATGTTTTAATTGTTTTTTCGATAAAATTGTGGGTTTCAAATCTTCTATACCTGGAATTTATTTTCATCTTTAACAACTCGTAATTATGTAAAACGAATTTGTTTTTTTCAAGCTAATTACTTTTTACTTATTACATAATTACGAATCATCATTCCACCACAATCTCATCGGCGAAAATCCAAGCTTTCCCCCCGGCGCTATCATGCCAATCCGGACATGTTTTTCGGTTAATGGCTTGGATTCGTAGATAACGTGAATCAATATTTAAGGTTTCTATTCTTGCCGTAGTGCGGTTCGCTTTTCCATTTCTTTCACTATCTGTGAGTTCTTGTATTTGCTCATCTGTAAATGTGTTCCCATCTTTGGAAAATGTTACCTTCACTTTCGTAGGTAAAAAGATCCACGCTTGCTGAGATTCTAAAAAACTCATTGAAATTTGGTTCACTATTTCTGATTTACCAAGATCGATCACCACATCCAGATTATCGCCTTCCCAACCTTGCCAGTACCCGTCATTAAGGCTCGTGGTTCCTGTGAGTCCATCCACCAAAGTTAAAGGCCCACCACCGGAATATTTTTGTTTATGTGGAATTTTATAATCCACCGATTTCCCAACTGCATTATGAAAATAAATGGTTTTTTCCGATGTTTTTCCCGCTCGTTTTCCATCCATAAATAAAGCTGCTTTGATTGTATATGTTTTATCAATTAAAAAAGAATCCTTGAATTCCTGCGCTGCATTTGTTGGATCAGTTCCATCCAATGTATAGCGAATGGACTCGCCCGGTTTTTCAGATGAAAGGTTAATGCGAAATGCTGATCCTGTACTTTTTTGGCCAGCTTGAATTGAGACAGCAAATGAGCCGGGTGCATGCGTCCAGTCCAAGACATCAAACCGTTTTTCAAGATGGGTGAGTCGTCCATAAAAATCATCATACGAAGATTTTCCAGGGCCGGACCAAAGAACTTCCGATAAGGCGGTCATTCGTGGTAAAACTCGATATTGGGCTCGATCTGGTGTTTGTACGTATTCTGTCCAAAGATTCCCTTGTGCTCCGAGTACGAACTTTGATTCTTCATCCGTGAGTTCTTCTGGGATTGGATTAAAAGAATATACTTTTTTTAAGGTGGTAAACCCACCAATCGCTTCTGGAGATGTTTCCGGATTGGCTTGGTAATAATCAAAATAACAATGGGAGATAGGACACATAATCACATCATGCCCAGCTTTGGCAGATTCAATACCACCTTTCATTCCACGCCAACTCATGACGGTTGCAGATGGGGCTAAACCGCCTTCTAGGATTTCATCCCACCCCACTAATTTTTTATTTTTTGATAATACAAATTTTTCAATTCGTTTTATAAAATAGCTTTGTAATTCATGCTCATTTTTCAACCCTTCATCACGGAGCCGCTTTTGACATTTGGGGCAAGTTTCCCAATTAGTTTTTGTTGCCTCATCCCCGCCAATGTGAATATAAGGTCCGGGAAAAAGCTCGACAACCTCACTGAGAACATTCTCTAAAAAAGTGAATACTTCATCATTCCCTACGCAAAAAATATCATCATTGGGCCAATAGGAACCGGGATTTACAGGTAGTGTATCACCTTTACATGAGAGATTCGGATACGCGGAAAAAACTTCTGAAGTATGGCCCGGCATTTCAATTTCCGGTACCACCATAATATTCCGGTCCGCCGCATATTGGACTACTTCGCGAATCTCATCTTGCGCATAAAATCCGCCATAGCTTGCTTTTTCATTGGGTTGGATCGGTGACCATTCCCGCCAAGGCTCATGGGTCCGATCCACGCGCCAAGCGGATTTTTCAGTGAGTTCAGGGTATTTTTTTATTTCAATCCGCCAACCGTTATCATCTGTAAGATGCCAATGAAATACATTCATTTTATGGAGCGCAATCATATCGATATAGGTTTTGACAAATTCTACATCAAAGAAATGTCGCGACACATCCAGGTGCATTCCACGATAAGCAAATCGTGGGTAATCTGTAATTTTGAAATTTTGGATGTGTGAGTTTTTTGGTGTTTCTCCATTCTCCAATTTCGGCGGACAGAGTTGCCGAAATGTCTGGAATCCATAAAAGAGACCGGATGAGGAGCTGGCGGTTAATTCAATCCTGTGGTGTTCGCCCACATTAAGCTCGTATCCTTCAGCTGGAATTTCAGAACTCTCATCCAATGAAATGATAATATGATCAATGTTGGATTCGGATGAAGATTTGGATATGGATAATGAGACCGCGGGATTCAAATACGCTTGAAAAATTTCCCCAATATGGCGTTCTTCTTGGGACTCATTTTTAAGGATAATGCCTTTTATCGATTTTAGATCGAAGGTGGTATTCAGGATTTGGGTAGAATTAGGTTTTGGGATAATGGAAGTATCATTCATAATAATAGATTGAGTTTGATGTGGTGGTTGGCAACTAAAAAGCGCCAAAAATAAAAATGAGAAAATCGTTTTCCGGTTTGAAGGATTCATTAAATTGTGTTCCATATTGTTTTTAAAAAAGATACTGGTATTGTATCAATCTTGAATAGAAATTAATCTCCATTTAAATGAACCTCACACATCTATTTTGATTCAAAATGACTTGGCTACCTGAAAATTACGATAAAGTACTTTCCAATCCGATCTTGCAAAGTGTCCTGATTGTTTGGGGTGCTGTAATTATAGCCAAAATTATGGATCTTGTTTTCACACGAATATTTAAGCGTATAGTGGATAAGACTGAAACCAGTCTTGATGATCAGATTTTACAGTTATTGCATCGCCCAATATTTTATTCTATTCTATTTGTTGGTTTTTCTATTGCGGTAAAGACAGCCCATCTTTCTGAGTATCTCGATTTTGCATTGTTGGGTCTTCTTAAAACAATCACCATTATTATATGGCTATTTGTATCAATGAAAGTGTTGGTCATTTCAATGGAGTGGGCATCTGCACGAGCAAAAAATCCATTTCTTCAGCAAAAAACACTTCCGCTTTTCAATAATTTGGGCAAAATCGGGATTGGGTTATTTGGTATTTATTTCATATTCTTAAGTTGGGAAATTAATATCAATGGCATCTTGGCATCGGCTAGTGTCTTAGGTGTGATTTTAGGTTTGGCAGCAAAAGATACGGTTGCAAATTTCTTCGCCGGATTTTTTTTGATGGCTGATTCTCCTTTTAAAGAGGGGGATTACATTTTATTAGATTCAGGCGAACGGGGTTATGTAAAACAAATGGGATTGCGGTCCACCCGTTTCATGACCCGGGATGATATTGAGATAACCATACCTAATTCTGTTATTGCCGCATCCAAAATTGTAAATGAAAGTGGTGGGCCCGGCGAAACAGAACGGGTGCGTATAACCATCCATGTGGCCTATGGTTCAGATATTGACCATGTGAAAGATGTTTTGGTGTCCATTGCATTGGGGGATGAAAATGTATTAAACACACCTGAACCCCGAGTGCGCTTTCGAGAGTTTGCGGATTATGGACTCAAACTACAGCTCCTTTTTTGGATCCATAAACCAGAGATTCGTGGAAGAACGATGGATGCAGTAAACACAGAGATTTATAAACAATTCTCGCAAAACAATATTTCAATTCCCTATCCAACTATGAAGGTGCTATTGCCGCGAGATAAAGACAATTCTTGATTCTTAAACTCATTATTTTGGTCATTTATTTTGGTATTTTGCTGGGTATCGGTTTTTTCGCATCCAAACGTGTCTCAAATATTTCTGATTATTTTGTAGGCGGAAAAAAACTCGGCTATTGGGTTGCTGCCCTATCGGCTCGATCCACAGGCGAATCCGGGTGGCTTTTGATAGGCGTAACAGGCATGGGTGCCCTCATGGGTGTAAGCGCTTTTTGGATCGTAATTGGAGAAGTGTTGGGCGTATGGATTTCGTGGCAATTTATGGCGAAAAAATTCAAACGCATGACTGATGAATATGATTCCATTACCATTCCTGATTTTTTAGTCAGCCATTTTAAATCCACTACCCATACGATACGGATTGTTGCTGCCACAGCGCTCTCACTTTTTGTAATTATTTATGTGAGCGCCCAAATCGACATCACGGGCAAAACATTTGAATCCTTTCTCGGACTCGATTATTATACTGGAATTGCCATCGGATTTGGAATTGTGGTCATGTACATTTGTTCCGGTGGATTCCTTGCTGTAGCCTGGTCAGATTTTTTTCAAGGATCATTGATGGCAGTGGGGCTTTTTCTCCTGCCAGTGGTTGCATATTTTAGTCTTTCAAGTGATACATCTATCCTACAAGGATTAAGGGACATTGATCCTGCCTTAATAAATATTTGGGGTCCCGGCGGATTGACCCTCATGAACGGTGTAGCCATTCTTGGACTGTTATCCATTGGGATCGGCTTTATGGGTTCGCCACAGGTTTATGTTCGCTTTATTGCAATAAAAGACGAAGCTGAAATCGAGAAAGGAAAATGGGTCGCCTTATTTTATACATTACTTACGGATTCGGCTGCGGTGATGATTGGAATTCTGGGGCGATATATGCTAACCCAAGCAGGAGATAATCCCGAATTAATCTTAGGCTATGCTGCAGAAAATGTATTGGCACTTGTCTTAGGACAAGTCATGCCTACACTCATTATCGGGATTTATATTGCGGCTGTTTTGTCGGCAGTTATGTCCACGGTGGATTCTCTTTTGGTGGTGGCTTCCAGTGCGGTTTCTCGTGATTTTTATCAACAAATTCTCCATCCTGATATAGATGAAAGAAAGCTGATGGATTTATCCAAAAAGGTAACCTTGACCTTGGCGATATTGGCTTTGGGCGTGGCATTGATGGTATCTGTTTTATCGCCAAC
Organism: Fidelibacterota bacterium; assembly: GCA_018674095.1. Taxonomy (GTDB): domain Bacteria; phylum Fidelibacterota; class Marinisomatia; order Marinisomatales; family UBA1611. The sequence continues at coordinate 4,188 of JABHAX010000233.1, read as the reverse complement.
ACGAACTGTTTTCTGGTTTGTTATTTTTGGTTGGTCCGGAATTGCCGCTACATTTTGCCCGGTTATTATTCTGTCTATTTTTTGGAAAGATTTCACCGAAAAAGGCGCCATTGCTTCTATGATTACGGGATTTTTATGTATCCCCTTTTTCAAATTTGTGGCACCTACTTTTTCAGAAATTGAACCGTATATAAGCAAATTAGATGTGATGCTACCTTCTGTATTATTGGCTTTGTTTGCGGGCTGGGCTGTTAGCACTTTTTATAAAGATTAACTATTTAAATCAATGACGCGATTCGATGTAGCATGGTGAATCCAGCGCTGTAAAACCAAATGAACATTGGTATGCCGGTCATTGATTTTTTCGCTACTTTCAATTAATTGATAAACGATACGGTTAAACTCTTTTACGAGTTCTGAAATTTGAACAAATAAAAACCCGCCCTTTTCAAGAGCAAATTCCTGAGTGTTGAATTGATCAGAAAACAACACTAATTAGATCGATAGAGACTTTTCACAAATTCAGAATTTTCATCTGATAGTAAATCTCCCAAGCTTGCGGCGGTTTCCACTTGCGCAGAATTTCGTTGACCCAAAAGGGCACATCCCGTGGGTGAATCCGAAAAAAGCGCATTTACCACACCATTCATTACCGGATTCGGATGATCTGAAAATCGATTTTCCAACAACGTTTTATTGTTCTGCATTTTTTTCAAAAACCCCCAATCGCTGAACTCTTTTTCCCGATTCCGAAAATCCCCATCTTCAAATTTTGCGGGCTCTGTGTATTTCCCCGTAAGTAATCCATGTTTAATAGGTGAAAAAAAGCAAATGCCTAAATTGTGGTCGTCCACATATTTTTTAAGTCCACTGGCTTCATAGGTATCGTCCATTACATTCCGCAAGGGCTGAACCACGTCCGGATCACAGCGTTCAATAAAGTGCATTATTTTTTCAGATGACCAATCTGACAATCCAATAAATCGCGTTTTTCCTTCTTCTTTAAATTTCCGAATTACTTCCATGGCTTCATCAAAATATTCTTCATTTTCCCCAAAATTGCAATGGTGAAAATATAGGAGGTCCACACAATCCGTTTTTAAATTAACGAGAGACCGTTCCACATTTTTCCGCATAACATCCATATCATACCATCGTTTTTTTGAGCCTCGATCCCAGCCCACTTTTGTGGCAAGAAAAATATCATTTCTCGGAAGGGTGGACCACATAGACCCAATCACTTGTTCGGAGCGACCGTTCCCATAAACATCAGCCGTGTCCCAGTGATTGATATCTAATTCCCAAGCACGTTTCAGGGCAGCTTTTGAATTATCGTCCGTTTGTCCGCCCCAGCCCACAGCCATTTTTGCACTTTTATTTGCGCCGCCGTAAGACCATGTGCCCAAACTGATGGCTGACACTTCCGCCCCGGTTCGGCCTAGAATAATTTTTCTCATGAAATTCCTTTTAGAATGAATCCAAAATTTAGGGTAAAATTCGCACCCATTATGAATCAACAAAAATTAAAAATTATCGATATTGGACACTCTAATTACAGCTTGGAAAATGCTTTATCCATGTTGGAAACAACTGTGAGCCAAACTGCATTTGAAGGCCGAATCCGGGTCATTAAGATTATTACCGGCCATGGATCAGGAAAATTAAGGGACGCTGTCCGAGAATGGTGTAAAGAACAAGAAGGTCGGTTTCAGGCAGTGATTAACGGTGAAGATTATTCTATGTTTAATAAGGATGCAGCAGATATGCGAGCAGATTGCGAGTTGCGTCATGATGTAGATTTTGGTCGAGGTAATCGGGCTATTATCTACATTTGGCTTTGGTAGGAAGAACAGGTATTTTCTTATAAGTTCTCTTAATTGAATAATTGAATTATGGTATCACAATCCACAAAATACGATCATCTATTTCAAAATGTAATTCCCAACTCCATTGGGGGGATCCACATTTTTGGCAAAAATGACACTTATGTAAAACCACAGGATTACGATCATATCTTGAATTTGGAAAACCGCATTTGGGCGGAGCTATTCCAAAATTTAGAATTCCTGTTAGATCAATATGCTTCGCGTGAATATTTATTAGGACTAAGGACTTTACCCATCCCTAACAATATGTTTCCTGAATTTGAAGCTATTTCACCTTTGATTGAAAATTCTACCGGCTGGACATTGGTTCCGGTTGCTGGGTTTTTGGATGAAGAATTGTTTTTTGATTTAAATCAAAAACGACAATTTCCCGTAACGGATATTATTCGGCAATCCCCACGCTTTGAAGAAAAGTATGCCGGGGTGAATATCCAAAATGATGAGGGGTACACGCCGGAGCCAGATATTTTTCATGATATTCAGGGGCACATCCCATTTTTGATGAATAAAAAATACGCAGATTTTATGTGGGAAATTGGAGTCCTTGGCGATGAAATTCTTAAAAATGAACGGGGACTTTCATCGAAATTAGTCGCGCATAATTTAAAACGACTTCAGAATTATGCTTGGTGGACCTACGAATTTGGGCTGGTAAAAAACAATAAGGATTCCGACAGTTTCCGCCGCGTACCCAATGATATTGATTACGAAATTTATGGTGCAGGAATTATTTCATCCTTTGATGAGGTTACCAATGTTGTTCATTGTGCGAAAGGTTTAACTCAGCGATCTAAGTTTTTGTCTTATGATATAGAGGAAATGGCTTTAACCTGTTTTGATTATAGCAATATTCAGGATCGTTATTATGTAATTGAGTCCATGGAAAGTATGTATGAATCGTTTCGCACCAATCAGGAATTATTTTGGTTTGAAGGGTAGCACCACAAAATATTCTCTCTTTTGGTTAATATTTACTTTGTTGATTTGGAACTGCGCTGGGACTGCCTATCAACAAATGGCAGAGGAAAACCCCAAGGCGCTTTTAGCAAAAAAAGATTCTTTACAGGCTGCAGGAAATACATCAACTGCATTTAATAAAGCCTTTGCAAAAGCACATAACTATGTTGGGTTGGAAGCGATGAAATCAAAAAATTACTCATTCGCTATTCAAAATTTTAAGGATGCAACTGCATTGGTATCAGAGGATACTTTGTCTCAATATAATCTACTTTTAGCACAAGGGCATCAGCAATTAAAGAAAGGGAAAAAGGAAGGATTGTGGGATGCGATACAAAAATTTCACAAAGCTGGTCGACTGTTCCCTGATCTTGGTGAACCTCATTACTATATAGGCAACGCCTATTTAATGATTGGAAATAAGGATTTTGATTTGATTCTTGAATCTTATAATAAAGCCTTGTCACTAACCCTTTCCCCAGAGTTGAATAATGTAGTATTGGTTGCGAAAGAGAAAGCCCAACATCGGGAAAAAACATTGAAAGATTTTTGGAAATAAGATCTTTTTGGACAAAACAGGCTACTCTTATAATATCTTGACACATTAGCCATTTAATTGTAAAATCTTTTAGCTTTAGCGCATTTTGATGCTACAAGTGTTCATAATCCGAGGTAAAAACATGACACTAACACGAAGCCTACAAAAGCGATTTGTATTCGCTATAGCCGTCTTTATGCTCTTTGGGACCCTTGTGTTCGCAAAGGGTGTCGCATTGTCTGGACGAATTGTTGACGCAGATGGTAATAAGGTAAAAAAAGCCGCTCTAACGCTTCTTTCCGGCGGGGAAGTTGTGAAAGAGGACAAAACCGGCGGGAACGGAAAATTTAAATTCAAGAAATTGGATAAGGGTGACTACGTTCTTCAGGCGAACCATGAAGAACATGGTTCCCTCGAAATGATTATTACATTAGCTGACAATAAAGATATCGGCGATGTTGCCCTTTCCACAGAAGAAAAACCAAAAGAAACTGGAGAAGTTGTTGCTGCCGTGGATCCAACCAAGGCAAAACCAGAACGAATTTCAGTCACTGTTCCGCAAACTATGGAAGCCATGGGTTCTCCAAGTAAAGACTTCATTTTGAATGAACTGAACTTTGAAATTAAAAAGTTGTCAGCAGAATTCAAGCACCTATCCCAAGAAAATGATGATTTAAAAGCCCTAAGTAAAATGTGGGTTAATCCTCTTACGATTTATTCCAAAGAAATTATTCTTAAAAATGGAAGTACAGTTTTCGGAAAAATTATTTATCAAGATGATAAATCTCTCAAAGTGGAAACATTGGT
>JABHAX010000232.1 GCA_018674095.1 Fidelibacterota bacterium | reverse complement strand
TTCACAAATTGGTCAGATTGTATTTGATTCATTTTTCGAATTATTGTTTTTTTAATTCCATTTTTTATAGTTTGGAATTCCGATTCATCGGTAATCATTTGATTTCTTTCATCTATTTTCTTCAGGATGTGCCAACCAAATGAAGATCGTATCGGTGCCGAAATTAAATCTAAGTCTAAATCGAATCCCTTTAATTCTAAATTAGGATCCAAATCATTATATCGAATCCAACCTAAATCACCCCCTGACTTTTTTAATCTTTCATCAGAAAAAGTTTGAAATGCTATAGAGTCAAAAAGGGATGAATCTGCTGCCAATAGAAGAAAAACGGAGTCCGCACGTTCTTTATTGTTAAAAAACAAATGTTTGAAATGACACTCTCTATTTGCCCAAAGATAATGTTTTCGCATTATTTCATCATTCATGTCAATTTCATGATTCAGTATCATTTCATAATAAAGCTCATCTCGAATATATTTTATTGAGTCGAGTTGAATATACCGATGAGCGATTGAATCTAATTCAAGTTTGTCTCGAAGTGCAGCTTCTGAGAATAACTTATTTCGAATTAAAAATTGAAGATGTTTTTCTCGCTCAATTTCTGAATCTTTTAATTGTGAATTGACCAACCTTTTGGAATAAGATTCAGAAAAATCGTAAGAGGTAACTTCACGACTCCCAACTGTTGCCAGAATTTCTGGTGCAATTGATTTGTCACAGGATGGAAGGATGAAAATAAAAAGACTAAACGTTAAAATAAATTTGAATTTCATATTAGAAATTAAGTTGAAACTAAGTGAAATAAAAAAGGGAGAGTTCGAGAACTCTCCCTTTTTACAACAAACGGAAAAAATATTTCAAGATAAGTATTTTTCTTGAAAAGATTTGCCCGTTTGATATATTGCTATTTAAGCAAGGTCATCTTTTTGCTCTGTTTAAAGTATGCACCTGCATCTAACTCATAGATGTAAACACCACTTGGAACATTTCTACCCATCATATCTTTTCCATTCCAATTTGCTTTATAATTTCCAGGCTTAGCATATCCGTTATGAACGGTTGCAACTTTTTCACCTAAAAGGTTATAAATATTCACAGACACTTCAGCTCCATGGGGAAGTGTGAATGAAAAGTTTGTTGTTGGGTTAAATGGATTTGGATAATTTGCACTTAATGAAAATCTATTGGGTGATAATCCATTTTCATTTTCATCAATGCCAAGAGACGGCATGTTTGAATCATAATCCCATGCATCATAAAAGAGAGGATTTATTGATCCCCAATAAGATGCAACAGTTGGATTCGCAACATCGATATTTTCAATGTGATTTAATCCATACCCTGACTCATTATCACCACCGCGTAAACCGAATTTGAATTCTTGTCCAACGGTTGCTGTGGCTTCATAAGTTACTTGGATACTGTAAACACTATCACCCGCAACGGCATCACCATTTTCACCATCATCGTGCATTTGTTTAGCAGTTGTACCAAATAATGTTCCGCCCCAACCTGTCCAGGAATCACCTGTTAAAGGTTCGGAAGCTGGCCCATTGATCCACGATCCCCAAGCAAGAACACTGTCCTCATGAGTCACGTTTGTTGTTCCTTGGATATCAAAAAGCGTATCTCCAGAAACAACTTGATAGTAAGCAGGACGAACATCAACACTGTAGGTTACGGTTAATTCAGATCCTAATAAATCAGTGTTTCTAAATACAGGCATTCTCCGTGGTTCTACTGAAGAATTAACATCATCTATGATTGAGAATGCTTCACCATCGGCAGCGCCCTCAAATCCATGATATCGTCGTTCTGCAAGACTTACATCGTTGCCTTGAAAATCGAAATTAAAATAAATTTCTCTATATTCAGCACCATTTTTAATTCGATAATATTGATAGAATAACCCTGCTTCAAGATCAATCGGAAGAGAATCAATTGTTACAGAATACACATATTCAAATGGAACTTGTTCTAGTGTATCAAACATAACTGATTCACCTGTACCACCGTATCCATATTTAAGGACAAGGGTATCGCCTAAAACGAATCCATTATTTGTTACTGCTCTTGATACGTCAGTCGTTAAAGTAAAGGGAACAATTGTAGCATTACTCGAAAAAGGTTCGGGACCTTGATCATTCCAATAAACCCATTGAACTGTTGTGTCTTGACTAACGGATAATACACGATTATTTGATTCATCTGTACCCCAAGCACCCAGGGTAAATTTATATTCGTGGTTTGCGGCATGCGTCATAATGTGAGCATTCCATACAGGAGATTGACCTTCTTGTGTCATCATAGTTGATCCCGGATCCCATCCTTGAAAGGAACCAGCAACATAAACAGATTGGGTTTCAGAGTTAAAATCAGGATGTTGACTCATATCAACTCGAAGAAATAAATCAACTGAATCAGTTGGGGTGTAAGGTGGTGTATTATTAGGACCATTTCCTAAATAATCCATTTCCACTAACATAGCTTCAGAACCAACTGTTAAAGTACGATTATCACCTTGATAATTGGCACCTGGAATATCATTTTCCCAATAATCTGAAACGGTACCATCAAGGTTGACTATTTGAGCGCCATATTTGTATTCATAATCTCCCGCATCTAATGAAATCGTCAGTGACCAATAATCTCCACCATCAGTGTTTAAATTGGTTCCAGCTCCCCATTGGGTAACAGTTCCTCTTAAATCAACACCACTGGTTGAATCAACAATTCCTTGTACAGTTGATGAGTTTACGCTAAATGTCACTTCAGTTGCTGCTAAAAAGGACATTGAGAATAATACGATAGGTATTAACACTTTTTTCATTGTGTTTTTCTCCTTGTTTTTTATTATTATAGGATTATTTCTTGAACAATCCATAGTAACTCTAAGCAGAGTTACTATTAAATTAATACAAAATCTCTTTATAAAAAAATGAATTTATTTTTTTCTTTAATGATGATTTAGAACTCAATCGAAATTCCCAAATGGGAAATAAGTCCAAAGTATCCAAAATCCTGGATAGAGTAATCTATGCCCAAAGACATTCCCGACGTAAATATTCTGACACCCGCACCCCCTGTAAATCCTTCAATACTATTAGGGTTACCAATATTTTTATATCCACCACGAAGAAATAATCTATTCATATAAGAAGATTCAAAACCAATTTGGAGTGTCTCAATGTCATCACTTGGTATCATTGCATCTGTGGCGACTGTAAATTTAAAAAGTGGCGTTGAAATTAAATTTCCACTAAAACCTACCCTGAAAAATAAAGGGAGCGGCCATTCATCTGTTTTTAATTTGGCAACTAACGTTTCATTATGTCCGTCATGATTGGGGTCTATATCAATCTTTCTATAAAGATCCTTACCATCCATTGACATATCGGATCCCCAATTAGAGACACTCATTCCAATATTAAATTTTTCAGTCGATGTTTTGTACAATATCCCGATATCTACAGCCATTGTATTGGCACTCTCATTATGGATCCTTTGATGTATATATTTGAGTGTGCCTCCCAATGAAAATTGATCTGTTAAATTTTGAGCGTAAGCTCCACCTGTAACAATATCAGATGCTGACCAATAAAGTCCCGTGCCCTCTTGATTATCTAAATCTGTAATTTCTTCTTCTCCATAGTCCAAATGATTAATATAAAACCCTAAAGATCTACTTGGGTCTATCTGAATTACGGTTGAAATGAAATTTATATGTGTGCCAACAATCCAATCTGTCTTTGCAATTAATATTTGACTTTGAGCTAATCGAGAAATAGCGCCGGGATTTACGTATAAGACTGATGCATCAATAGGATGAGATGTGATAGCACCACCCATTCCAACTGAACTGGGTCCAATAGAAATTCCTAGAAATGGAGCTGATGCTGTACCTACTTTACTCTGAGCAAATAAAAACTGTATGAGTAGAACTAAAGGGAAAATGATTCGAATCGGACTCATTTAATTACCGCAAACTTTCCAGATTGATTTCCACCTGATTCTGATTCAACCATATAAAAATAAACGCCATAACTAATATTTAAATTTTCTTTCGTTTTTAAATCCCAAGTGACGGTTCCATCAAAAATATTATAGGTGGGTGAAATGGTTTTTACATGTTGCCCTCTAACTGTATAAATATGGATAAAAGCATCATCTGGGACATGTTGGAAGAAAAGTTTTCTTTCGCCTCGACCACTTACAATTCCTGGAGGGAGAGGGGATTCAAACGCATGAGCAGAATAGTAAGGGTTCGGAAAAACTCTGATTTTTTTCATGTCATTCTTAACAATTGATTTATCAATTGAAGGTATTGGGGTTGTAAATGTGAACGTATCCCCTTTACGAAATGGCTTTGTCATTGAAATAAATAATGTGTCATTATCTCCAAAATTCAGCTCAAGGGTATCTGCATGGGACTGTCTTAAGGTAAATGTGATAGACCAGGTATAATGATAAGTATCATTGGAGTCTTTTTCAAAAAAATATAAAATATCCAAATTATCAAGGACACCATCTCGTCCGCCATCGACAAACATATAATTTACATCTATAGAATCTGTTTGATTAAAAACCTTAAAATTGGTAGGGTCACCCGGATTCGGGACTGGATATCCATCGGCCTGTCCAAATGCCATATCATCTGAAAAAACGATATAATAATCATTAGGTGTTTTTTCACCATATAAATTGATTGATGAAAAATCTTGAATTCCAATTGAGAAAAAATAGGTAGAATCACCTTTATCTTTATCCCATATCTTGTCATCTTCTGTAGTCCACCAATAGGTAAGAGAGTCAATAGGAGACACAGACCAGTTATTCTCAAATTGAATTCGGACGCCATCGAAAATATCGGTATCTAATGTTTCAGGAACATAGGGAGTTTCGGTCTCTTTTACCCAGGGTGATTTATGAATTGTTGGATTATGATAAATGGGGAAATAATTATAAGTAAGTGTATGCTCATCATTCCCGAGTGATTCTAAAGTTGTTGCACGTATTTTTCCTAATTTAAAATCAATAATATAATCATCCGGATTAATTTCTACATCCAGACTATTTTTAAAGCTAAGAATAGAATCATTTATTATCGGATAGTTTGGGAGTTTAAAATATAACGTGTCATTGGGTGTGAAAGAAAAAGTCGTTGGAGTTAAGGTGCGAACCGAGTAATAAGTAGTTATTTTAGGAAATTCGGTATCATCCAAATAATCAATATTGGTTTCACCCACATCTGGAATTCCATTTCCATTGGAATCATTATCGATTGTCCAATCGCCATCGTTATCAATACTATCGGTTGTTGTGTCTAAAAAGTCAATTTGGTAGGTTAAACCCGTTAAACTTTGTTCATCCAATATATCAATCGAAATTGCACCCGTTCCTTTATTGGTTTTGGATGGGGTGATAGGAATGGAATCACTAAGCATAAATCCCGCCGCTTCAGCGGTGGGCGTAACGACTGCAGTATTTTTATCAATAAAGACTTCTCCTGAGGGTAGAACCGTAATGAATTTAGAATTCTCAGCAGGAAAAATATCATCGCCTGCTTCTCCACGATCATAGGCTACCAAGGAATAATAATATGTTCTGCCATTATTTACATCTTCATCAACGTAGCTATGAACTAATCCTGAGTTATCGCCCAGATAATAACTATATCCTTGTGTTTCTTGAAATAAGATTTCCGATGGGTAAAAGTACCCATCAATTGTATCATCTAAATCAAATTGAGCGATGGGGGAGTAACCTTCAATAATTCCATGAGCGTTGGTAATATTTCGAATATCATTGAAATTATAATCAGATGCTTTATAAATCTTGTACCCTTGAAAATCTTCAATTTTGGTGATTGGGTCAACACTTGTTTCTGCTACGCGATCCCAATAAAGTGTAATTTTACCATCTCCAGGAACTGTCGTCAAAGTTGGTTTTTGTGGGGGAGGGGGGAAACGATAATTATTGTTATAAATATTTTGAACGGTCCGCTTATTATTAATTAATTCTTCCAAATCTTTTCCGTAAACGAGGGCCACACTAAATCGTTCGGTTTGCCCAGCTCGTAAGGGAAAAAAACCAGAACCATAAATAAAATCCCCATCTTCACCGGCAATGGGTACTCCTCCTTGAATCGAACTTGGCGTATCAAAATAACCCGGTTTTAATCTGTCCCATAATTGTTCATCATGCTTCATGGGATAATCGCCTGCTGGCGTGAAATAATCAAAACTAGAAAGTCCAATTTGGTCAGATTCATCTACATCTGTTTCATCAAAATTGGGTTCACCGTGAGTTGGAAAACCATCCCCTTCGCCATAATCTTGAGTGTCTGAGATTCCATCGGCACCGATATCATCAAACTCTTCATCCCAATCGCCATCGTTATCAATCCCATCATCTCGCGCCTCATCTATTAAAGGGTTATCCATCCCCGAGCCTGAGAGGTAATTAATAAATGCTCTCGGGTTCACAATATCAAAAAGGATGTTACCATTTTGATCTACCCGCCGTTGGCGGTAATGAAGAAAATAGTTTTCATCAATTAAACCATCAAGATCATTGTCAATTCCATCATAAGCATTTTGGTTTGTACCTTCCTTATTTTCTGAAAGTAGTATTGGATCGCCTTCCGATAAATACGTTTCACCCGGAATTAGAGTCAAGACAGTTCCACCTGTAATGACTTCAACGGTATCTAAATCGGGAATTTGAAAAGTGGTTCTTGAATAATCAGATTCAATTAATATAACATAATCCCCAACATTAATTAAGCTAGAATCAAAATCTTCTTCTACAAATAAAGGTGCGTATGAATTTTCATCAGTTGAGTTATAATCTCCGTCATTGTCAATCCCATCAAACGGGTTTCCTGGGCTTTCTAAAAATGCATAGCCAACCATACCAACATCTCCATCCCAATTGGGATTTCGACTTGCATCATTGTCAAAATCACCTGTATAAGTAATATCGTCATTGACGTCAAAAAAGGACCAATCATCATCATATTCTCCACGATCCTCAGTGGAAGTAACACCAATGTAGGTTCCAACCAACATACCAAAAACAGCATTTTTGTAATCTGTGGTACTTTCATTTGTTACTTCATAAAGCCAGAAAATACAATCTTGAGCCAAAAATTGTTGCCATTGCATTCCTCGGACGGCCATTTCGAGTCCGAGTCCATTTCGATTTAAATTATTACTGTCGGGACGAAATTCAACACCCAAATTGTTATAGTGGGCATAATTGAATTCTTCATCATTGTTATCGTCCATAAGAAAATAACTTTCCTGTTGAATATTTTGAACGTCCTTTCCAAAATATCCATTCCACATTCCGGGCCATCCAGGATCATTAGATTCATTCAGTTTATCGGGCCAATAGGGTGGCCAAGTATTTGGGTCAGTACTAATGGCCACACGTTCTTGCGTTTCATTTAAGTAACCTGAAACAGGTTCAAATCCCCAAAATTTCCCCGTGGGTGATTCTTCAAATCCACCCAAGTTCGGTCGATCGGCTGGCGTAACAATAACTGAATGAAATGTAATGGGATTTCCACTGGTATCCTTTGAACTAACTTCAACGCCAACAATTGGGCTAACATCTCCAATATAACCATTATTATCATTAATCCAGGCGCCACGTGGCCCTTTATTTCCGGGTTGGCCCACAACGCCCCAATTCCCAAAAACCGTTCTTACTAAATTACCGTTGTGTATTCCCGTTCTACGAAATTCACGTCCTGAGGGTTGTTGTGCATTTACCCCAGCTATAAACCCGAGGAGCACAAGGAAATTAAATTGATTTATAAATCGTTTAGAAATCATAGGTTATACCAAATTCAATTCGCCTTGGTTGAGAATAAAATGTTTCATTATTAAACCAGTCATCTAAGGAATTTATAGCTTCAGAAGGGTTTGTATTTTGGGCTCGTTTTAAATTAATTGTTTTATCAGCACGACCAGAATCATTGTAAACATTGTAATGATTTAATTGATCAAAAACATTTTTTACTCTAAAAAATAGAGTCATATTTTTTAACAGTAATTGGGGTTGAATGTAACTTCGAAAATCTACATTCCACGTAAGAGGCTTTTGTGCCGAATTTGTAATAAAGGTACTTATATCCTCTGTGGATTCTGGCGTGTAGGGTAACCCCGATCCTAATTGAAGGATCATACTTCCGCCCCAATCTTTTTTCGAATACATAATCGATCCACTTAGGGTATGGGTTTGGTCCCAATTCAATGGAATTAGATGAACTTCAGGCAATTTGTTCCCGTCAATGGATGCTCGAGCTTGATCTGGGTCAGATGCTGTACCACGTGCAATTTGATTTGTATAATTGATGTCACCGTTCCAGCCAAAGTTTGTGTGGAATCCGAGATTTAATATGATACCCCGAATAAAGGCAAAATCTGAATTTTCGTATCGACTATATTTTGAAGATCCCCCAAACATAATAATTTCTGCAGATCGAGTTCCAGTTAAATCACGAATATCTCTAAAATAACCAGTTATATCCATTGTGAGAAACCGATTTAATTGTTGCTGTAAACCTAGCTCACCACTAATGGTTTTTTCGGATCGAAGATCAGGATTGCCAACAACACCCACATTGCCAGTTCCTTGCCCTAAATCATAGTCAGGATTTTGGTACAACAGTTCGAAGCGTGGAATCTGAAAAAAATGGCCATATGAGAAATGGAAAACGCCCTGATCAGAGATTGGAAATGAAAACCCTAGTCGAGGACTAATTTTCCATTTAGAATGGGTAGGAGAGAACCAATACCCTTCTCTATCTTTTAAGGAAATGTTTGGTTCTCCTATATCTTGAACTCCATTTTCATTTAAATCTACATATCGGTTTTCGGGTCGAATGGGGTTGTAAATACTTGGGTCGGATGGGTCGGATGGAAGGGTCGCTTTTGGGTCAAAATAATCAAATCGAATTCCGGCATTTATTATGAGCTCATCGTATTCAATTTTATCTTGAATGTATGCGCTAAACTCTAATGGGGAATACGCGTAACTGCTCGAATAAATTGTAGAATCAGGATATGTCTTTGGTGATTCTAAGTACCCACCATCAATAAGAGGAGTAATAGATATTTTATTATCAGGAGGTTGCAGGTTAATATTCTCATATCCCAAATGATGCTCTCTATATTCGAGTCCAAATTTTATCATGTGATTGGAATTAATTTGGCTTGTAATATCAAATTTGCCAGTTGTGGTAATTGTTTGTCGTGAAAATAAATTGTTATTTGTGCCGCCGGTCATAAAACTATACGGTTTCGTTACACCAAAATCGCTATGGACATACAGATGCTTTTCATCTTTGGAATAGGTTTCATGTGAATATTTTTTATTAAATTGAGTAAAGCTAAGCGTATAAAATGTGCTTCCATTTAATGATTGATGGAGTTGTAAAATATGAGTAAACCCTTTTTTATATTGTGTGTAATTCCCATCGGGGTTCAGCTTGAAGGACCGATCATAGCTTTGGGATGTTACATCGTCATTAATGAGGGTGTATTTTATTTTTAATAATGGCGTGAATCTATAAATGAGTTTAATTTGCATATATTTTTTAAAATTCCATTCCATAGGGACATAGGCACCATCTCCAGAATTACCTTCATGAACGGATCGAACTAATTGTAAAGTTGAATCGATTGATTCCGAAATTTCATTTTGAGTATAACCCAATTCATCGAAATATTGTAGAATTAGTAAAGAATCCATTTCGGTATTAGTCCCAACAATATAGGGATGTTTATCACCAACAATATCTTCTAAAAGAAGCGTGTAAGAAGCTGGATCAAAAATGCGTTTCCCCTCATAGGGCCCTTGATAATAAACGCGCCTCGCACTTCCTTGATAATAAAGTTTTCCAGGAAGGATTTTTCCTCGAAAATTGGCTTCAATATTTTGGGTAGTTATGGGATTAAATTGATCAATATTCCAGAACAAATCTTGGTGACTTGAATAAAAATCGCCAGAATAAAGACTGATATTTCCTTCAAATTCATCCGTACCATCTTTTGTAACAATATTAACAATCCCAGACATAGCCTGCCCATACTCAGCATTAAATGCACCGGAGATTAATTGCATTTCGCTTACAGAATTTTTATTGATATCTACAACGGTTTCACCATTATAAACGTCCGTTACCGGAACACCATCAATCCAATAGGCGACTTCGCCACTTCTTCCTCCACGAAGGTGCCCATTTACATATCCGGCTTGTAGTTCTAATGCTTCAGAAATTTCTGTCACAGGTAATTTATCAAAATCATCTGCATTTACAATTGATGTTGAAGCAGTTAAATCTTTCTGAATTAAACTTTTTTTAGCAACAACAGTAATCTCTTGTCCTTCTATAACTTCCGACGAAAGTTGAAAATCAATTTGAGTGGTAAAATCAATTTCTACAGATACGACTGTTTTCCGTACGGATCCATATCCTATCATGGATGCTCGCAGGGAATAGGTACCAGGAGAAATATTCAATATATAATAGCCACCGTCTAAATTTGTGGCTGCACCTAGGTTTGTTCCATCAAGAATAACATTGCATCCGATAAGTGGGGCTCCCGTTTGGGCGTCAACGACAGTGCCGGAAATTTTTCCGGTTGTTCCAGCAATCAAGATTGAGCTAGCAATAAGGAGAGCATGAAAAATGATTTTTATTATGTAAGTTTTATAGTAACTCATACTTGAGTGACGGAATTAAGGGGTAAATGTAACTCTAAAAGGTACTTGACAAAAATGGGAATAAATTGATTTGAGCCATATTGAAAGATAAGGATAAAAAATATAATTAGGCTCACGTCAAAATTAATTCGTAACTCAAGTATGAGTTAAAGTTAAATTAAAAAAAGAAATTATAGGTAATATGTCAAAATTAATTGAATTACTCCAACATTTTGGATTATCATCAAATGCAGCAAAAGCCTATGTAGCATTACTGAAATTTAATCCTGCGACTGGCTATGAACTCAGTTCCCAATCTGGGATCCCACGATCAGCGATTTATACAGTTCTTAATCGTTTAGAGTCTATCGGAATTGTGAATTCAATTGGAGAATCGCCCAAGAAATTTATTCCACTCCCACCCTCATCCTTATTGGAGCATTTTGACCATTCCCATAAAGATCGAATAGAAGAGCTAAAAGAAAATATTAACAAAATGGATGTGGATGATGAAGCATTCGATTTTTGGCATTTAAATGGTTATCGGAATCTTATTCTGAAAATGAAGGAAACGATTAATAATGCGAAAAACAAAGTATTCATCAGTGCGTGGCGTAGAGAGATTACGTCTGTCCAAAAAGAATTAATTATAGCTTCAGATCGTGGTGTTGATATCATCCTTTTCTCATTTTGTAGTTTAAATAAAAAAATTGGAGAAACCATTTCTTATAAATTGGACGAAGAAAAGTTGAGAAAAATATGGTCACCAAAAGTTATTCTCGTTGCTGATCATTCATCAACAATCATGGGAAGTGCTCGTGATAAAGATGACAGCCGAACCATTTACACCCAAAATGAAGCAATTATCGAAATCGCAACTAACCACATTATATTAGATATAACTCTAGCAGGGCAACGACTCAATTTTGACCCAAACCCAATTGTGAAGCGAATAATGAAACGTCCAGATCTTCACCTTGATCGTCTGATTAAGTCCTCTTAAATCCAATCCAATTCAACCTTGACTTAAAGGTCTATTTTTAGGCAATTTCTTTAGTGACTCATACATGAGTTACTAAAGAAATTGCTAACGAATTCATTTAATATAAAATAGTCTAAATGGTAAATCTTGACCGAAAAAGTGGAATTTTACTTCACATCACATCTTTGCCCGGCCCCTATGGAATTGGTGAGATTGGTCCAAAAGCGTTTGAGTTCGTAGATGATCTTAATGAGATGGGTCAATGTCTTTGGCAAATTTTGCCAAATAATCCGCCCGATAATCATAATTGCCCATACAGCACAACATCTGCTTTTGCGAATAATCCTATTTTAATTAGTTTCGATTATTTGGTTCGAGATGGATGGCTAGAATCAAGCGATCTTTTGAATCCACCCTCATTTGAAGTGGACCGTGTCAATTTTGATTTGGTGAAACAATGGAGATGGAGTCTATTACTAAAAGCAGCTTCCACATTTCGCAATAATAAGTTGAATAATCACTCAAGAAAGTTTAAAGATTATTGTGATTTGAATGATTTCTGGCTTAATAATTATTCTATGTTTACCGTATTAGAGCAGATTCAGTCTGGAAAAGATTGGATTGATTGGGAACCTAAATATAAATCCTATTCAATAGAGAACCTGAAATCACTAAAAGAAAGTCATTCTGAAGAAATCGAAGATATAAAAATTCTTCAATACTTATTTGATTCCCAATGGGCTGAATTAAAAGAATATGCAAATTCAAATGGAATCCAAATTATAGGCGATATTCCAATTTATGTTGCCTTTAATAGTGCGGATGTTTGGACGAACCAATCATTATTTAAATTGACAAAACTTGGAAACATGAGAGTTCAATCCGGATGTCCCCCTGACTTTTTTATTGAAACAGGTCAAACTTGGGGACATCCGATTTATGATTGGGCGGAGCATAAAAAAGAAAAATATAAATGGTGGACTGACAGAATTGCTCACTTATTCCAACGAGTTGATATGGTAAGAATCGATCATTTTAATGGCTTTGCAAAATATTGGGAAGTCCCAGCTGAAGATGAAAATGGAATTAATGGCCATTGGGTGCCTGGCCCTGGAGAAGGTTTATTTAATGCAATTATTGACCGTGTCGGATCGAATCCAATTTTAGCTGAAGATTTGGGGGAGGCATCAAAAGATGCTGCTGTATTGCGAAAAATTTATGGGATTCCTGGAATGAAAATTCTTCAAATGTCATTTGGAAATGGAACACCCTTCGAATCAATGAGTGAAAATACAGTTGTATATACTGGAACTCATGATAATGATACTTGTATTGGATGGTATTTTTCTGAGAATGGAGACGGAACAACTCAATCAAATAAAGAAATTTTGAAAGAAAGAATACATGCTAAAAATGTGTTAAAATTAAATGATATTGATGTGAATTGGCGAATGGTTGAATATTCAATGAAATCAAACGCTAACACAGCCATTTTTCCCATGCAGGATATTTTAGGAATGGATTCCTCGGCAAGAATGAATACACCCGGAACCATAGGTGGAAATTGGGAATGGCGATATAACCAAACTCATTTGAATGATGGAATCAAACACAGATTAAAAAAACTTACAAAAGAAACTCAACGAATATGAACCAACAATTTGACATAGCTTATTTTTCTGCGGAAATCGGAATATCATCTAGTTTACCAACTTATAGTGGTGGATTGGGTGTCTTGGCAGGGGATCATATAAAAGCATCCGGCGATATCGGGCTAAATATGGTAGCGATTACGCTCCTGTATAGAGAAGGATATTTTAAGCAACGTATTGATGAAGATGGTATTCAAACTGAAACATATCCTCGATTCGATCCTCATCCGCTTCTGAAAAAACTGGATGTAAAATTCACTTTACGTTTGAGAGAAAGAGATGTTTGGATTCAAGCATACCAGTTCGATTATGTAGGGCATGGCGGTCATATTATCCCAATTTATTTTTTAGATACGGATGTAGAAGAAAATTTTGAAGATGATAGATTAATTACATTACGATTATATTCCGGAGATAAAGATCACAGGATTCTGCAAGAAGCTATTTTGGGATTTGGTGGGACAAAACTTTTAGACGAATTAGGACAGAAAGAAATTAAAACCTACCATATGAATGAGGGACATTGTTCGTTTCTAGTTTTAAATCTCTTGGAAAAATTTAACGGTGATACTGAAAAAGTGAAATCTCTCTGTCATTTTACGACACATACACCGGTTGCTGCGGGTCATGACCATTTCGCTGAATCTCGTGTTAAAAAACTTTTACATGGATTAATTCCAGAAAATTTAGATTTACCATCACTTGTCCAAAATAGTCGACTCCACATGACAGAGTTAGGGTTGTATTTTTCTCGGTCAGCTAATGGAGTTTCGGAACTCCATGGCCAGGTAGCACAGACTCAATTTCCTTGGGCAAATATTGGATATATTACCAACGGAGTCCACCATTCTTATTGGATGGGAAGTCCTTTTAAACGAGTTTTCGATACATATTTACCTGAATGGCGTGCCAATCCAACTGTCTTGATGAATGTTGATGACATCCCTGATGATATCATTTGGAATGCTCATATGGAACGGAAAAGATTTTTACTGGGATACGCCAATTCGCAAGTAACAAAAGCGTTGGATGGAGACACATTAACAATCGGGTTTGCTCGTCGAGCTGCCACTTACAAACGGGCACAACTATTATTTTATGATATAGATCGTTTAGCATCCATAGGTGAAGGAAAACTCCAAATCATATATTCAGGAAAAGCCCATCCTAACGATAAAGAAGGGAAAGAATTGATTCGCCAAATTGTGGACAAATCAAAAACTATGTTTGGTACCGTGAAAATTGTTTTTCTGGAAAATTATAATATGTGGTTAGGTCGCATGATTACCTCGGGTGTTGATGTATGGCTGAATACACCATTGAGACCCAATGAGGCTTCTGGTACAAGTGGAATGAAAGCCACATTAAATGGCGTACCAAACTTATCGGTTCTAGATGGTTGGTGGGCCGAAGGGTGCGACGATGGGAATAATGGTTGGGCCGTAGGTGATCCTGAACATCCTCATGATGATAATGATGCAAATCACTTATATTCTGTCTTAGAAAATCAAGTAATCCCAACGTTTTATAACCATAAAAGCGACTGGGTTTCAATGATGAAGGCGTCGATTAAAACAGGCGTTAATTTCACAGCACATCGTATGATAGAAGAATACAATCATAAATATTACAAGGTAAAATGATATGGAAACGATTGACATTATTATTGTTATAGTTTATTTGTTGGCGATTGTTACCGTCGGCCTTTTAGTTCAGAAAAAAGCATCTGAAGGCATTGAGTCATATTTTTTAGGAAATAGGAAATTACCTTGGTGGGTCTTGGGTGCATCCGGAATGGCATCGAATACGGATATTGCTGGAACCATGATAAATACAGCTTTTATTTATGCATTAGGAACAAAAGGTTTCTTTATAGAAATAAGAGGTGGCGTTACGCTTATTATGGCATTTCTCATGGTTTTTATGGGAAAATGGAACCGCAGATCCCAAGTGATGACGCAAGCGGAATGGATGCACTTTCGTTTTGGAACAGGAAAGGAAGGAGACTTTGCAAGAATCATTAGTGCTATTGCTTCAATAATAATGACGGTTGCAATGGTCACTTATTTTGTAATAGGCGCCGGTAAATTTGTGGGTGAATTTTTAGGAATTGAACCCATTGTAGCATCATTGCTTATGGTAACTCTTGCAATGATTTATACAGTTACGAGTGGGTTTGTTGGTGTGGTTTGGACGGATGTATTTCAAGGTGTTTTTATTTTTGGAGTCATTCTGTACATTACAGGAATGGCTATGAATACGGTTACATTACCGGATGAATTTTTTGTATCAGTACCTATGATGGATGGATCTTTTACTGCAATAAAAACGACCCTATCCGAATGGTCTCGCATGACACCACCCACCGAAATGTCAATGCCGGAAGGATCTACATTTGCTATGTATAACTTATTTGGTATAGCAATTATGTTTTATTTGTTTAAAGTGACACTTGAAGGTTCGAGTGGTGCGGGTGGTTATATGCTTCAACGATATTTTGCAGCAAGAAGTGATCGTGAAGCTGGACTCCTTTCATTATTTTGGACTTGTCTATTAGCCTTTCGGTGGCCCCTAATTGCATCCTTTGCAATGTTAGGTATTTATCATGGAATTGAAACGGGAACGGTTATAGCCGATCCTGAATTGGTTTTGCCAACAGTTATAAAAAATTATATTCCTGTTGGGGTAAAAGGATTTTTAATTGCAGGCCTTATGGCCGCTGCTATGTCCACTTTTGATTCTACGGTTAACGCCGGTGCAGCTTATTGGGTTAAAGACCTTTATCAAACTTTTCTTCGTCCCGATGCGGATGAAAAAGAATTAATGTTCCAAAGTCGTCTTGCTTCAGTTGTTATTGTTACTTTTGCTCTTTTGTTTAGTCTAACCATTAATAATATCAATGAAATCTGGGGATGGATTACTATGGGGATTGGGGCAGGAATGTTTATCCCCCAAGTGATTCGTTGGTATTGGTGGCGATTTAATGGATATGGATTTGCAATTGGAACCATTGTTGGAATGGTTGCTGCTGTTATGACAAAAGCTTTTGGTGGACCGATTGCGGAATATAATTCTTTTTTAATTGCTAGTGGCTCTTCGTTGGTGGGTTGTATTCTTGGGACCTATTTTACACCCGCAACAGAAAAATCTGTTTTATCAAATTTTTATAAAATTACACGGCCATTCGGATTTTGGGGTTCAATCAAAAAAGAATTACCACTTGAGATTCAGCAAAAAATTGGAAAAGAAAATCAGCGAGATATTATTGCCATATTTTTTGCTGTTCCATGGCAGGTCGTCCTATTTTTAACTGGAATGATGGTTGTAATGAAACAATGGTCAAATGTGATGAACCTGGCGGTGCTTCTTGTCTTTTTATCCGCAGGCTTATATTGGTTTTGGTTCCGTCATTTATCGAAGGAAGTTAAAATTTAGCAGATGAAAAAAGTATTATTATTCAGCATATTATCTTTGGGATTATCTCAATCCCTTGATGTGACATTTAGGTATGTAGAAAGACAGACTGATAGTTTTGTCCGAGTATTTGTCCCCGGTGAAATGAACAATTGGGGTCCAAACTCTAACGGCGTCATTAGCCCGACTTCTCCCTCTGAAATGGTTCTTAATGATACGACGGATAGTTACAATAAATCTTATTCATTAACTATGGGTTCAACTTATTTGTACAAAATTCATTATCATCACAATACATCAGGAAGTGATTACAGTTGGATTTCAGATCCATTAAATCCGATTACCACCGATGATGGCTGGGATAATTCAATTCTTGAAGTTTCTGACCCACTTTTTTTTCAACCTGCACGCCATTTAAACGAAGATGGATTGGTTGATGGATTAAGCGTCGGAATCTTTTCTAACGGCACTCTGAGTTCTATCACCTATTCTATAGGGGGTGAGTTAATAGATGGTACAACTTTATTTAATCAAGAATCGGGTATTTTTTATGTTTCATTAGACCCACCGAGAACCCTTTTTGAATCTTATTCAATCGAAGCAATAATAGAGGGCGAAACATATACAGTTTATGATCAACCTGAAATTGAGATTGAACATGCGGCTCTCCCAACCGGTGTTGATATGGGACCCAATTGGATCAATAATGAAATGATTTTGGCTGTATTCGCTCCGGATCAACCTGTCATGCAAGTTATTATTACATCTCCTGGTGAAACAGGATCATCAACCGATGCCATTGTTATGAAAAATGCAACGGATTTAGAAGACGTTTGGTGGCTAGAACTGGATTTAGATTTTGGGCAATACGAATATGAATATCTTCTTTTAAATGGTTCACGTATAGCGGATCCTTTATCAAGGCGAATTTCAAACGGGAAAACCAGGATTGAAGTGGGTGGCGGTGGTGCTACCACTTCAGACGATTTTAATTGGCAATCCAATGATTATGTAAAGCCCGTATTAGATACGCTCATTATTTATGAACTTCATGTGGATGATTTTGCAGCACAAGGAAGCGGACAGGGAACGTTTGATGATGTAATTGCTAAATTAAATTATTTAAAATCGTCTGGAATTAATGCGATTGAACTTATGCCTGTTACTGAATTTCCCGGAAGCAGATCCTGGGGTTATGACCCTGAAATTATGTCTGCTGTAGAATCTACTTACGGGTCACCAGAAGATTTTATGACTTTAGTGGATGAAGCCCATGAACGGGGAATTGCCGTGATTCTTGATTTGGTTTGGAACCATATTCGCTCATCGAGTCCCATTTGGCAAATTCAACCGAATTATGATCTAAATCCTTATATTAAAATTCACACAGAACTAAATCCCAATGAAACTGAAGGATCTTGGGGAATGTTGGATTTAGATCATTTTAATTCTCATACCATTGATTATATAAACCAAGTACATGAAATTTGGGTAAATGAGTATCGTATTGATGGATTCAGATACGATGCCACTCGTTACGTTGGTTGGGATATGAGCCAACCAGAATTTGGCTTACCAGCATGGACCGATGCTTTAAACGAATTTGCCCCGTCCACCTACCAAATAGCTGAGCATTTGCCTGCTCAACCGTGGCTCATTGATAATACAAGTCTTACATCTTCTTGGCATGACAGTTTTCACGATTTGATTTTGGAAGATGCCCATAGCAATTATAACAGTACCATGACTTACATGAGTCAATTGGTTGGATTGCATGAATATTCAAATACGGATAATGCTTATAGTGCTCGAACCCAAGCAGTTAAATTTATGATTTCCCATGATGAGCAATCGGTCATTCAAGAAATGGTAGAATTCGATAGTTATACTTTAGAACAAGCTCGAGAAAGAGACAAATTCCACGCGACGATTCTAATGACTTCATTAGGGATTCCAATGATTTGGCAAGGGCAGGAATTTGGATTTCAATCAGGATGGAATGATGATAATGGAAATGGGGATTGGGATGACGAAAAATTGGGATACAGACCAGTAGATTGGTCACTTTTGAATACCGATGAGGGTCAGTCTCATTTAGCACATTATTCTAAAATGATGAGATTTCGGAAAAAGAATCCGGCATTATCTAAAGGAACTTTTTTTGATTTATACCGATATGCTAGTGAAAAAGTAATTGTGTATGGATATAAAGATGAATCTGATGGAAATAATAATGACCAAGTTGTTGTGATTGCTAATTTTTCTGCTAGTGATAGAACGGTATATAATGTTCCATTTATATCGGCTGGGAATTGGTACAACATCACCGAATCTGGAAATGATCTTTACACAGGCGATGGGAATTTTGGTGAATATTCTATTCCTGCAAAATCAGCAGTTGTGTATTCAAAAAATCAATATGAATTAGGTATAAAAGTACCGGAAATAGTTCCAGAAAAATTTCAAACACTTTTTGCTTATCCTAACCCATTTAATCCAAGTACAATTCTACAGTTTGATATTCCAAATTTGGGTGAAACTTCCTACAAGGTAAGCTTAACAATATTTGATTTAAATGGACGTTTCGTCGAAAACATTTTCAATAAGTCCTTAAAGTCAGGTTCTTACAAGATAAATTGGAATCCAAAGAATATTTCTACTGGATTGTATCTCGTCGTATTAAAAACAAAATTAGGGTTAACAACCCATAAAATTCTTTACCTAAAATAAAAACCGGAGTCCGCCATGAAAAAAGTACTTTTTCTCCTTGCTCTTTCTTTTGGAATTGCATCAACTGACACAACTTCCATTAGCCTAACTATTACCGATAATACTATCGATTGGGCCAATTTGCAGTATCCCGAAAACGGATCAGCAGACATGGGAACTGCTTTTAATGTTTATGCTCAAGTTTATGAATCTGGCGTCACAAATGGCACGGGCCAAGGTAGTGGAATTTCCGGTTGGATAGGAACATCTTCAACTAACTCAGATCCGTCAGGAGCGGACTGGACGTGGACGACAGCTGCCTATAATGCTGACAATGGAAATAACGATGAATATATTGTAGATATCGGAACGGGTATGACTTCAATGGGAACCTATTATTATGCAAGTCGATTCACTATTGATGGGGGAACCACATATGTTTATGGAGGATATTCTGCAAGTGGTGGCGGTTTTTGGGATGGAACCAATTTCGTAAACGGTACACTGACGGTTACCGGCAATAATGTACCAATTTTAGCCAGTATTGCAGATCAAGCAATGACAGAAGATATCTTAACAACCTTAACATTATCTGCCACGGACGCTGATAGTGATGCATTGACCTATACCATTACAGGTGGAAGTTCGGAAACTGTGTCCGGTTCAATTAATGGAACAACTTTAACCTTCACTGGTGCGACAAATTATAATACAAGCACGGCAATTTCATTTATTGTAACCGTTTCTGATGGGAATGGTGGGACAGATTCCGATACATTGGGTGTAACCGTAACTCCTGTAAACGATTCTCCTATAATAGCAACACTCTCAGATCAAACTGGTTCCGAAGGGACCGAATTAACATTCGGAATTACAGCCACGGACGTGGATGGAGATGGACTAACTTGGGCTTCGGAAAGTTTACCAACTGGTGCTACATTTATAGATAATACCGATGGATCTGCAACATTTACATGGACGCCTAATTATACACAATCTGGGACGTATTCAGGTGTAAAATTCATTGTAAGTGATGGACAGGGTGGAACAGTAGTTGCTCAGGTAAATACACAACAATTAAGCCGTAGATAATTCTATGATTCAAAAATGGATCATATTATCAGCGTTTGTTCTAACTGGATTGTGGGGAGAGAATGATACACTTTCTATAACCATCACTATTGATGATGTGCCATTAGCCGTGGATGAAAATTCTATTCCAACCGAGTTTAAAATTCACCCTGCTTTTCCTAATCCTTTTAATAATAAAGTGATGTTAAAATGGGATATCCCGAATGAAACGAATCTTTCAGTCTCAATTTTTGATATTTTAGGACGTGAGGTTTGGTCAAAAAATTGGGGTAAAATTTTTCTGGGGACTTATGTGATTCAGTGGAATGGTAAGGACAAATTATATCAAGATGTGAGTGGCGGGATTTATTTCGTACAAACACGAATGGATGAAAAGGTTAGTCAGCAAAAAATATTATTATTAAAATAAATAAAGGTTACATCTATTTTGAAAAATAAAAATATTCATTAAATTTGATAATCGTAACTCAAATGTGAGACACTATTACATAAAGGGAACTGCCATGAGAATTAATGTTTTTATTTCAACGCTTATTTTTTCAATTTTATCAGCCACATCCTATACAACCATTACAATAGATGGAACAAGTGGTGATTGGGAAAGTGATGAAGATTTCTCTACATCCACCTCTGGTTGGACAAACTATTTGACCTGGGATGAATCTTATCTTTATTTCGCTGTTAGTGGGAGTTCTATTGATGATGATGATAAGGTTGCGTTTATTTATATTGATACAGATCCAAATGCAAGTCCAATAGGTGGAACGGGCAGCACTTCAAGTATTTCATGGGCCCGTGATCATACACTACCATTCACTGCTAATTATGCATTTGCATATAAGACACAATCTGGTAGCGATTATTACAATCTTCGCACATATAGTTCAGGATGGCAAGCTGATCAGACCTATAATGGAAGTGTAAGTTTAGGAACAGATTTTTTAGAGGTAAGTATTAAGTGGTCTGATATTGGGAGCCCAACCCAGATTAATGTTATTATATTTGTACAGAATAATGATGGTTCGTGGACTTGGTCTTCAGCGCCCGAGAATACAATTTCTGATGGCGCAGGTGATAAGACTTTTTCAAAATGGTTAGGCTATAATATTGCAAGTGGAGTAGCACCTGATGCTGCTCAGGATGCTAATTCAGTGATTATTTCCGGCAATTCCGGTTTTCGTATGATGAGCAGCCCGGTTGCAGGCCAGATTTATAGTGATTTATTGGCTGAGTTATGGACCCAAGGGATGACAGGCGCCGATGTAACTGATGGCACTGCTAATGTTTGGACCTTGAATGTTTCCGGTCAAAGCTGGACAGCATTGAGTGATATATCGGGTTCCGGTAGTGGCGCAAGTCAAACTGCAGGAACAGGATTTTTGGTTTATGTATTTGATGATACCAATTGGGATGGGGCTGCAGATTTACCTGTGAGTTTAAGCGTCAGCGGTACTGAGAATAGTTCCAGCGCATCTTTGGGCAGTATTGCTGATGGCGCTTATGGATTAGCAGGTAATCCTTATGCTTCTACGATTGATTGGGATTTGGTCACCAAGACCAATCTATCTGCAAGCACCAGTGTATGGGATGATGCAGCGTC
>JABHAX010000231.1 GCA_018674095.1 Fidelibacterota bacterium | reverse complement strand
TTAAGGGTGACTCAGATGCATCCTTCTTATTCATGGCGACAATAGGAATAGTTGATTCTCCAAATTTGACTAAATCAATCATATTTCGATGATAAAACTCATTGTTTAAACTATAATCGCCAAAATCCCAATTCAAGCCAAAATGAGTATTTACGGATGCAGTATTTGGAATATTATCTGTAGATAAAACCCACATTCCTTGGGTTCCGCGGGTGGTTTTATCTCCAACAAGTTGATGAATAAATTGAACCTGTTTTCCCATAGATGCTTCAAGTGTAATATTAGATAACATTTTATTAATCACGGAAATTCGGGGTGAAGTGTAAAATCCCATTCGTTCTGAATAATAAGACATTCGTAATCCGGTTTGTATTGTCCAATTTCGTGAGGGTGTCCATTGGTCCTGAAGATAAAAAGAATGTAAAAAACCTTTTTGTTCAATAAAAGATTCATTTGAATCCAACCCATCTGTTTTTCGATTATTGAATTGAACATGATAGAATGTTTCATCAATTCCAGATTCTATAATATGATTTTCAGATCCTTTATATCGATGGTGAAGTTTTAGGGATTTATCTTCCAAAGAATTTTTTTCGTGAATGGATCCCAATGACAATAATTCAGTATTCTTTTCCGCAGAACTTTTTGAATCATAGGCACTTTCATAGGTATAATTTGAAAAAGAGAATTGAGTATTTGATTCATGATTCCAATGAGACGAAAGATTAAAAGCAGACCCATTATTTTTTAATTCCGTTATACCTTCCGTATAGAATGAGTCAAAAAGCAAAAAATTAGAAAACCCATAAAATTCTCTATTTTCTTGAATAGAATCTCGACCTGTTGTATTTGTAAATGTAAATCGATGATTTGGGGTCGCCATGTAGGAAAAATGGTTTGTAAAGTCGAAATACGAGAATTGTGGCAAATAGATAGATTTTTGATTTTTTTCACTATTTGCACTTTCGCCAATAAGGTTGAAATTATCATCCCCTGTTACATAATCCTGAATTGAACGATAAAGTTCAGTTTGGAAAGATGAGGTTGTAGAACTTCTGATATTAAAAATCCAGTTTCCTCTAGACAAAATAGGGAGTTCTCCAGTTAGGCCTTGGCTCATGAGATTTCCGTAAACTGAACCATGGGGACTTAAGCTATTCCCATTCCGGCTCGTTAGTTCAATCACACTAGAAATTCTACCGCCATACCGAGAAGGCATTCCTCCTTTGTAAACCTGCACATCTTTTATTGAATTGGCATTCACTCCGCTCACAAATCCAAATAAATGGTCGGTTTGATATATGGGCATGCCATCTAATAAAATAAGGTTTTGATCAGGTGTCCCGCCACGAATATATAATCCGGATGATCCACCAATTCCTAATTGAATACCGGGGAGCATTTGAAGTGATCTAAAAATATCAACTTCCCCTAAATTGGGTAAAGTTGAAATGTGTCGAGGAGAAAATGAAATCTGGCCCGGCGAATTTGACCGATCCATAAATTCTCGGGTGGCACCGGTAATTGATACGGTCTCAGTTGATAATACTTTTGGGGCGATAAATATTTCCATAAAGTTTTTTTCATCTTTAGGAAATAAAAGCACTGTTTTTTTGATTTCATATCCAATATAAGAAATATTAAGTGTACAAGATTTTACAGAAATATTAGAGATGGAAAAGGAGCCGTCCTGTCTTGAAATATCACCAACCATTAATTCTGGAATAAAAACATTGGCAAATGGAATCGGTTCTCCCGTAGTCTTATCCATGGCACGGCCAGAAACTGAAAATCGAAAAGGTTCGGTTGGATTAAATATCGTGTATTGGTTTCCCGAAAGTTTCCAGATCAGATTTAGGCGAGAAAGGATAGAAATAATGGCATCTTTTTGTGAGCAAGACTCACACTCTGCAGTTAAAGGTATATCTCCAATATTATCAGGAAATGCGATAACCATTCTATAATCATCTATCAAGATTTTCAAACCAGTCCGGAGTGGAATATCATTAAACTGAAAAGAGATGCTGTCTTTTTGATTAACAGCAAAAGCCGGACTCAAATAAATGAGCCCGGCTAATAGAAAATTAAATAGGGGATTTAGCTCAGATGATCGTGCATATATCACCATCGAATTTAAACTCATGTTGAGCCAATAATGAAATAGTGCTCAGTACTGAATTTAAATTTTTTGCATCAATGACGCCGGTGATAGTTAAATCTGAAACGGATGGATCAGTAAATTCGAATTTAATGCCAAAAGTTCGCTCAACTTCACCACAGATTTCTGAGAGAGGTGTTTTGTCGCAAACAAATTTATTATTCATCCAGTCGGGATAATTCCCATAAAATACTTGTTGAAGATTGGTTTCATCAAATTTTGAATCAACATCAAGCATTTGGCCTTTATGTAGGATGACTGCTTTGGTCTCATTTGACACTTTCACAATGCCGGAATTGACACCCACTTCGAATCCATCATTTCTTGCACGAACATTAAATGATGTGCCCAGAACAGTAACTTGTCCGTGATCGGTATTAATGACAAAAGGAGTTTTTCCTTTTTTAACGTCAAAATATGCTTCACCGGAAAGGGTAAGGGTACGATGGTTTGTATTAAAATCTTTTTTATATTTAATTTTGCTTCCCGCATTCAAGTTAATGGTTGATCCATCGGGTAATTGAATGGTTTGGAAATCGGTTGTTTTTGTAATCAGAGTTTCGGTGGTTATTGAATCGTATGCATAAGGTAACGAAACAACCAACGCCAATCCTAATGCTACAGCATAGTTTAGTCGTGGTTTTATTCTGGACCAAAAGCTATCGGTGGGCTGCACAAAGCGTTGTTGATTTTGTCCATTATTTAAATTTGAATCCGTATCGGAAATATTCATTTGTTGGGACAGACGCATCCAAACAAGTTCTTTATCAGGCGGGGATGGTAAATCAACTTGAGCACTGTGTTCCCAAATTTGTTTTTGTATGTCGTCTAGTTTTTTCATGTTTTTATTCTATTCGGACTCTAAGAAAAGTCTCTTAATCTCCGTTGCACAAAAAAAACGTTGAATTCCGTATAAACACTCACATATAATTCTTTAAATTTTTCTTCAAAACTATAAGGGCCCGATAAATCTGATTCTCTACAGTACGTACACTTAAGCTTAATAATTCAGCAATCTCGGGATTTGTTTTGCCTTCGATTCGGCTCAGGATAAAAATATTTCGACATTTATCAGGTAATTTTCCATTCACAACTTTTTGGATTTCTTCCTGTAACATTTGGG
>JABHAX010000230.1 GCA_018674095.1 Fidelibacterota bacterium | reverse complement strand
TCAAAAATATGATACAAAATATGAACATTGGGGATGGAAAGACCCACGAACTTGTTTAACTATTTCTCAATGGGTAACCATTTTTACTGAATTGAATTTGATTCATAAACTCAAAATTATTTTTGTGACTCGGCGTGCAATCGCCGTTGCAAGATCTTTAAAAACTAGAAATGATCTACCTCTTGAAAAGGGGATGGCTTTATGGAAAACATATACCGAACGTGGACTTTCTTTTTGTGAACAGAATGATTTTCCCACATTTTATATGTCATTTGAAGGCATTTTACAATCACCTGAAGATCATTGTGAAAAAATGTTTGATTTCCTTGAAACCAATTTCGATCCGACTATTGTAAAACATTTTGTAGATAAAAAGATCAGCACCAGCGGGACGGGAGAAGATGCTGAAATTCCCAATGATATTTCTGATTTAGAATTCAAAATAGAAAAATTGCTGGCAGTCAAATGATTTCTCCAGATACAAAATCAATTACGGTGCTTTCTGTAAGTTTCTATTCATCGTTTCATTTGAAACGCTTGTTCACAAATCTGGTTGAAAAGGCAGATCACCCTGAAAATATTCAATTCCTAATTGTTGACAATGCCAATGGGAAAGATAAAGGTTTAAAGGAATCTTTACAGGATGTGGTTGATTTAACCATTGTAAATAATGACAGCAGAATTCGGCAGCGTTCCAAATCACATGCATCTGCCTTGGATCTTGGATTGAAAAATATTGAAACAGAATTTACCTTGATTGTTGATCCTGATATTTATGTGTTTAAATCCGGTTGGGATACTTTTTGTATAAACCCATTATCAAAAAATGGAAAATCCGTCTTGGGTGCACCCTACCCTATTTGGAAGTTGGGAAAGGTTCATGATTACCCCAGTGTGGTTTTTATGTTTTTTAAAACTGCGCTTGTCCAAGTTTCTGGAAATACATTCTACCCTTTTTCTTCAACCTTGGGCAGATTATGGAACAGTGTTATCCGGAAAATCGTTCGTCTTGGCGGAATCGCTAGCAAAAATCGGTTGGATCATTTTCGGTTTTTACGAACCTTCTGTGGATGGTTGGAAAATCTCACGGGCATAACCTCACCAGATACAGGGAAGGAAATTATCGAACTGTTTCGATCAACTGGTTTTCAATCTATTGTTTTTGACACACCTTACAGCAGAGATTTATTAGAAATTGGTCGTGATAATTTTGCAGCTATTGCTCGTGAATTTGAATTATACTTCCATGAAAATGAACCCATTTTGACACACATGTATTCTTCCGGTGTTTTTCATTGGCAGACGGAAAAAGGCCATGACATTGATTATTGGCTGGATTTAATTCACAAGGTAAAAAATTAATATGGACAATAAAAATATCTCATTGATTTGGCTCATCTGCGGGCCGTCCTCAGCCGGGAAAAGCACATTTATTCAGAGTGAAAAATGCAAGGAAATCACTAACTTGCCTGAAAATACACCTACAATTATGGCTCACACATTTCAATCCAATCAGGTCTTGAACCCCAAAACAATTCTACATTATAACATGCTTCAATCGGAGACACTTTGGGAAAAAATGATAGGTATATTTTCACAGAATGGTAGCAAAAAAACCGAATTCGACTTTGAAAAAATACCGAGTTGGACATCCATCAAGCGGGCACGGGCAGATATAAAAGCTGTGGTATTGGTTTGTTCTCGGGATACATTACTTAAAAGAATTAAAAAAAGGAAGTTTGTAGAAGTTAAGGGGCTGAAAAAACAAAAATTGTATCCCAAAGCAAAATGGATCAAAATGATATCTTCGGTTAATTTGGAATTATTGTACCAGCAGTGGTGCGAAGAATTGAAGCTCAATGGAATCCCATTTACCTTGGTTAATACTGAGACAGATACATATAAAATGATTGAGAACGAATCAGAAATGCTAAACGTGATCAAACAGGAGAAAACTAAATATTCAAAAGCAAAAATCAAAGAAATCCTAAAAAGAAAAGTATTTGAATACCAACGGATAGAATTGCCCTACGGTTTTTATACCAAAGGAGCAGACCGCAGTGACACACGAGATACTATTTTCCCCGATTCACTGGATGGAAAATCTTTATTGGATATTGGGTGTGCTCTAGGCTATATGTGTTTTGAGGCTGAAAAACTGGGTGCCAAAAAAGTTGTTGGCTATGATTTAAAGAAAAAAAGATTCGAGGGCGCTAATATCCTCAAAGACATCAAAGGCAGTAATGTGGAATTTCACTTAGGCGATATTTTCACTGAAACTATCGAGGAGCAGTTTGACATTGTATTATTCCTGAACGTAATTCACCACTTGCCGGAACCTGTGAGCGCGCTGCGAAAACTATCCCATTTAGCTCGGGAAAAACTGATTATTGAATTTCCCACTATAAATGATATTAAGTTTAAGAAAACGGTTTCAAGTTTTGAGAGATCCTGGGATGAATTCCCTTTTATTGGTGTCAGTGAGATAAATACGGCGAAACAAACTTTTGTTTTTACCCCTAAGGCAATTGAGAGAATTTTAATGAACCACGACAAGTTATTTAGGAAAATTGATTTCCTTGATTCTCCCATGGACGATCGCAAGATTGCCATTTGCCACAAATAAACTTCGCATCAACAAAGTTTCTGAAACTAAATAAAATATGGCCATTCGCTCGCAAATAAAATTGTTAGGATCTGATACAATCGTTTACGGTATCGGTCATCTCCTCACCAAGGTCATCGCCTTTCTCCTAATTCCAATTTATACTCGGCATTTAGCCATTTCGGCTGTTGGGTATTATGCGCTTCTTGAAACATTGGAATTATTAACAGTCTCCTTAATAAGCTCTGGGATGCAATATTCACTTTGGCGGTTTTTACCCAAATCTGCCC
>JABHAX010000025.1 GCA_018674095.1 Fidelibacterota bacterium | reverse complement strand
TTTAGACGAAGGAAAGTTGATGAAATATCTTCATTGTTACAATATGATGGTGAAAATGTTATTAAAGGATTTATTCCTATTCTAGATGACTTAGGTCGCATGATTGAATCATCCAACACTGCGGACGAAGTTCTAAAAGATGGAATGAATATGGTTGAATCTAAAATCAACAAATTTCTCGAATCATTGGATGTAAAACCGTTTGGTGGAGTTGGAGATGAGATGAATCCAGAAATTCATGATGCCATGATGACTCAAAAAGATGAATCAAAGGATGATCACGTTATTCTAAGTGTGTTTGAAAATGGATTTACTTATCGTGAAAAAGTTATTCGTCATGCAAAAGTTATTGTAAATAAAAGATGAAAGATCTTTACGAAGTAATTGGTGTCACAAATAGTGCATCACAAGATGAAATAAAAAAATCTTATCGGCAATTAGCCCTGAAATTCCATCCGGACAGAAATCCCGATAATCCGGATGCTGAGAAAAATTTCAAGGAAGCGGCAGAAGCCTATGCCGTTTTAAGTGATACTCAAAAACGAGCTCGTTATGATCAATATGGACACGCAGGAGTTGGCATGGGTGATTCAGGTGGTCAAGGTGGTTTTAGTGGCGGTGGGGTTCATATGAGTATGGATGATATTTTTTCTCAATTTGGAGATATTTTTGGTGGGAGTCCCTTCGAAAGTTTCTTTGGCGGTGGTGGTGGCCGAGGTCGATCTCGTGGTCGAGGAAGTGATATTCGTATTAAATTAAAATTAACGTTTGAAGATATTGCCCAAGGAATTGAGAAAAAAATAAAAATAAAACGATCTGTCGTTGCACCAGGCGCTGAATTTAAAACTTGTCCAACATGCCAGGGGCAAGGTCAAGTCTCTACAGTTCAAAATACAATTTTAGGTCACATGAGATCTACATCTGTTTGTCCACATTGCGAAGGATCTGGGAAACGGATTGGTAATCATCCTTTAGGTGCTGGACCTGATGGCATGATAAAAAAAGAAGAAACGATTAAGGTGAATGTCCCTGCTGGAGTTGAAGAAGGGAATTACATGACATTGAATGGACAAGGGAATGAAGATGTGATGGGAAATCCTGGAGATCTTATTGTTGTCTTTGTAGAAGCTGAACATGAATATTTCATTAGAGATAGCGAAAATGTTTTATTGGAAGTAACCATTTCATATCCAACTGCTGTCTTAGGTGGGAAAATTGATATTCCAACTGTGGACGGAAAAGCAGGATTAAAAATTCCGTCGGGAATACAATCTGGGCAAGTTTTACGATTGAAAGGAAAAGGCTTCCCGAGATTAAGAAGCAGATCCAATGGTGATCAATTGGTCAAAATACAAATTGAAACGCCGACAAAACTATCCAGAAGCACAAAAAAAATTATAGAAGATTTGAATAAAAATTTAGAGCCTATTCATACGCCTTATTCAAAAATAGATCTTTAATGACTCTTTTTACCGTACAAGAAAAGCGAGTCATCCTTTTCTTAATAGGTTCTTTGGTTTTAGGGTATGGAATAAAACTCTATAATCAATCTCATTATTATGACGGTTTTACTGCACTTACAAAAAAAGAAAAAGAATCCTTTAAACAAACTGCTGAATTAGCGTATAGCTCAATGGGTAAATCTTCAGAGAAAGAGACAAAAGTCTTAAAAGGTGGTAGCTCAGAAAAGGATTATACACCTGAGACAGAAATTATTAATATTAATACTGCTCAAAAGCAGGATTTGATCAAACTTCCGAAGATCGGAGAAGTAACTGCAGAACGAATCATTAGGTTTCGTGATGATTATGGTCCTTTCAAAACGTTTGATGATCTAATGAAGGTTAAAGGTATCGGACCTAAAACCTTGGCGAAATTGAAATCACAAATCACCTTATAAATGGTCTAAAATGGAATTATCGAAGCAAAATAAAACTGATCTGTTAGAAATCGCAATCATGGTTGCATTATTTTTTCTAATTGTTGTTATTTATGTTCCTGTTGCTATATGGGAAGAAGAAAATGACTATACTAAAGAAAGTCGGTATCGAATGAAAAATTTATATGATGTTGAATCTTTTTATTCAACATTGACAGGAGAATACAATCCAGATTTTTTAGAAGCAATGACGTTGGTTAATTCTACAAGAGATTCTGCTTTAGCGGATTCGTTATTTATTGGTGAACAAACCATCACAATTAATGGTAAAGAATTTTCGGTGGATGTTGCCACATCGTTTGGTTTTGAATTTGATACAACCTTTGGATTTAAGAGTTTTCGCCGTGACACCGTTCTAGATACTACACTTCAAATTGCAGCTTATTCTGAAGATCTTGGTCGGAATGATACTTCATTCATTCGAAAGAAAGATTTGGAAAGTTATGAGTCGGATGAAAATTTTATTGGTATTGTGAAAGTCGAACCTTTAAAACGCGTTGAAGCCATTGAATATTATAAAACCTATTTACCGGACTCTTCAATTTATTATTGCCCTTTAACTAATGAACCCTATCAAATGGCAATTACAGAAGATGGTAGTGGATTAAAAGTCTCAAGCCCAATTATAGAGACTATCATTGAACCTCGTTATTTATTATTTTCATTCAAGGCTAATAGTCATGGAATTATCAGAAACGGCCAAAAAAGCTGGAATTAAGCTAACAGTCATTCATGGTTGGTTTAGTAATATCTGACACTTTTCTTCTCTGTGGTGTCTGGGACGAAAATAATGTTTCGTGTATTCTAAAAAATTTAGTTCGCGTTCCACTGACTGAAAGAATATCAACACTATTATTTGACGAAGCTGAACTGAATTCTGTTTTGGCTTCAGCACTTCATAAAGCGAAAGAATCATTCCCATTTGAAAGACAAAATGTTGTGGTTGGCCTACCGGATGAATTCGTTTCCCATTCCAACCTTGATTATGAAAATGACCTTTCTCGTGAAGATTATATAGATTATATAAATTGGTTAGAAACTAAAAAAGAACAACCCGATTCCCGTTCTGTATCATTGTTTGGACAAATATATTTACCGGACGAATCGAATATTCATGTTTCAAGAATATCGAATGCATTTATTCGAACTATAAAATTATCAATAGCCGAAATGGGTGGCGTTCCATTTTGGATGGGTGCGGTAAGCTCACTCTATTTGGATGGAAGTGGAATGTCCGAAGCGGCTATGATTCAGAGAGATGGCAATAAGTATCATTTTATGAAAGTTCAAAATAACCGGTTTGATATGGGAACTATTGCTTTTTCTGGTGGTGGAACGAAAGTTATTTCCACGACTGATTTGAATGAGAATATTACTTTAGCAGCCTTAGGATTGGAAAAATCTGATTTAGATGATATTCCTGTATTTTGTCCCCAAAAATTAGGGAGACAGGCCACACAAGCATGGGAATCATCTGATTTAAGAATTAGCGTTCCTTTTGATGGTGTTGATACTGGTGATCAATCTGTAGATGGCATACCAGAATATGAAGCTAATATACTTACACAATTAATTACAAATTGTTCAATTCCATATTCAACAAACTTTTTTGATGAACCAGGAATAACGGATTTCTTTTTTACAAAAGTGATTCCAGTAGAAAACGGATCTGAAATCATAGAAGAAGCTCAACCAGAAATAGAAATATCTAAAAAAGAAGATGGGAATCAATCTGCATCAAAGGAGATGGTTCTTGCCCTTTTATTAATTGTCGGATTATTTATTGGATTCAATTATTTAAAAATTCAAGAGCAATATAATAATAATTTTTTTGGAATTAGTGACACATTTTTCATTGAAAGAACTCCCGTTTCACATCCAAGTAAACCACGAGAAAGATTTTTAAATGACCAACATTCAAAATTATTAAAACAATCTAAATTAATTTCTTCGGTCTTATTA
>JABHAX010000229.1 GCA_018674095.1 Fidelibacterota bacterium | reverse complement strand
GATAAAGTAGCGCCAGATGTTTCTGTTCCCCAAGGAAGTGCACTTGTTATTGATGGAACGGGAAAACATGTAACACCCGGGCTCATTGATTGTCATTCACATTCTGCTGCTTCTTCCATCAATGAAGGCGCTCAAAATGTAACAGCGGAAGTGAGAATTAGGGATGTCCTTTACGCGGATGATATTAATGTGTATCGCCAACTCGGCGGTGGACTTACTACAGCCAATGTGCTTCATGGATCTGCCAATCCAATCGGCGGACAAAATGCCGTTATCAAACTCCGATGGGGGGCTGGTCCGGAAGACTTATTATTTAAAAATGCACCGCAAGGAATCAAATTCGCTCTAGGTGAAAATGTGAAACAAGCCAATTGGCCAGGTACGCGATATCCACAAACTCGGATGGGTGTAGAACAAGTTATCAGGGATGCATTTCGAGCGGCTCAAGATTATAGGCATCGACATAAAACCTATAATCGAAATTCGAAATCACAACGCAAGAGAGTTCCGCCAAGGAAAGATTTAGAATTAGAAGCTTTGGCAGAAATTTTAGAAGGAACTCGATTACTCCATTGTCACTCTTATAGACAAGATGAAATCCTCATGCTAACTCGAATTGCTGAAGATTTTGGATTTACGATTGCCACTTTTCAACACGTACTTGAAGGGTATAAAGTGGCAGATCGAATCGCCGAGCATGGCGCCGGCGCATCCACTTTTTCCGATTGGTGGCAATATAAATATGAAGTGATTGATGCAATTCCGTATAATGGCAATCTCATGGCGAAAAATAACGTTCTTGTCTCTTTTAATTCTGATGATGATGAACTAGCTCGCCGAATGAATACTGAAGCCACAAAAGCGATTAAATATGGTGGAATGTCTGAAGAAGATGCATTGGATTTTATAACCATCAATCCCGCCAAACAATTACACATTGATAAATGGGTCGGCTCTTTAGAAGAAGGAAAAGATGCGGATTTTGTAATTTGGGATGGACCGCCCTTGGATATTTATTCCCACGTTCAAGAGACATGGATCGATGGAAAACGATACTTCTCAATGGATGAAAACATTTTATTAGAAGAAAGAGATAAAAAAGTGAGACAAGATTTGATTCAAAAGATTTTATCTTCCACTTCAAAATCTGGTGGAAAAGAAATCAAACCAATTGAACCAAAGCCACATCGTGGACACAATTGTGAAATTGGCGATAAAGATTTATTCGGATGGGATGCAAACTAATGAAATATTTATTATCACTTATTTTATTCGTTCCATTATTCGCCAACGACCAAATCCCCGCCATGGACCAAAAGCGCCCAATATTGCTAAAAGGCGGTACGCTTCATACCGTTTCGGGTGATGTTTTAGAAGGGTACGATCTCCTTTTTGCAAAAGGGATAATTGTTACCATTGATCAACAAATTCAAGCCTCACCGGAAACAGATGTTTATGATATTTATGGTAAGCATGTTGTCCCTGGATATATTGCAGGATTTACTCGAATTGGTCTTACGGAAATAAGTGCTGTAAAACAAACCAATGATCATTCCGAGATTGGTGAGATTAATCCAAATGTCCGAGCGAATGTAAGTTATAATCCCGATTCAGATTTGATTCCTGTGACTCGATCAAATGGGATTCTGCTTGTTAATTCTGCGCCGGCATCGGGGCGTATTTCAGGACAATCATCTGTCATGATGCTGGATGGTTGGACTTGGGAAGATGCTACCATGAAGCATCCTGCAGCCTTGAATTTGAATTGGCCATCTATGCATTTCAATTTCCGAAAGGACGCAAAAAAGAAAGAAAAAGATCAACGAGATAACTACAATAAAGCTATCCGGGAAATTGATATATTGGTTAGAGATGTTGAAGCCTACCATCAAAGGCGAACGGTAAAAGAACGGAAAGCTGACCAAAAACAACAGTCAGATCTTCGATTAGAATCTATGATTCCTTTTGTTATTCATCACGAACCAATTCATATTCGGGCCAATGATATTCGCCAGATTGAAGCAGCGGTGAAATGGGCTAATAAACATAATTTTAATATTGTTATAGTGGGTGGTCAAGATGCATGGCGTATTCCAGAGCTCTTGGTAAAATATAACATTCCAGTCATTCTCATGAGTATTCAAACCACACCAACACGTCGATTTGAACCCATTCATACTCCGTATAAAATTCCGGCAATGCTTCATGAAGCTGGTGTTAAATTTTGTATTTCAACTGATCCGGGATATCCATTCGATGGGCATGTTAGGACCCTCCCAAATGAAGCTATGCGTGCAGCTGCTTGGGGTCTTCCAAAAAGTGAAGCCCTACGATCTATTACCTTATCAGCGGCGGAAATTCTCGGTGTTGATGAACGAGTCGGTTCGTTAGAACCCGGGAAAGATGCAACTTTCTTTATTTCAGATACACATCCGCTGATTCAAACAACAAATCCCATTAAGGCTTATATTCAAGGCCGAGAAGTAGATTTAACCGATCGTCAGAAAAACCTTTG
The DNA here is from genome assembly GCA_018674095.1 of Fidelibacterota bacterium. Classification (GTDB taxonomy): domain Bacteria; phylum Fidelibacterota; class Marinisomatia; order Marinisomatales; family UBA1611. Next base: position 841 of record JABHAX010000229.1, on the reverse strand, counting down.
GGAAAAATATAAAGAGAAATATCGTCGGCTCGGTCGATTGAACGAATAGTTTGTAACCGAAAAAACCGCCAATAAAATCGAGAGTATTTCTCAACTATTTATAATCTAAAAAAATGGATGTAAAGTCGATCATTTAACCAACTGACCTATTTTCTAATGTGGGTAGATTGGCGATATAGCCCGTACCAGTCATGGCCGAAAGAGATGTTATAATCTTGACCCAAAGAAGGTGATCTGGAATCCCAAGCAACACAGCAAATAGAACAAATCCCCACATGAAAAGGAATGCCATAACTTTCGCTCGTTTCGGCATTCCTTTCCCTTCACGATAATTTTTCACATGATTCCCAAATAACTTGTGGGAGATAACCCAATTATAAAATCGCTGGGACGATCTATAAAAACAAGCAGCAGCAATGAGCATAAATACCGTTGTGGGTAAACCGGGAATAATGATTCCGACAAATCCAATACTGGTAGAAATGCATCCTGCAATTAACCAGGAAATCCTGACCATTTTACTTGTTTTAATTTGTGCTGTGTGGGGACTCATAATGATTCACTATTCGCAAAAAAAGTCACAAGGTCGCAAAGATTATATTCGATCATTGAACTTTTCAAAATGAAAGAATATTGTAAAAAAATCACCATGTGTCATCGAGGCTTCTCGTAAAAATAATTAAATCAATTTAGAAAGCTGCTGTAAAATTAAGAGCAGTGATACATAATAGTATTTCATTTTAAATCAGTCTCTTCTTAGCGAACAGTTTAAATGAATAAATGATTTATGGTTGAACTAAACCGAAATCAGCATCAATATCAATTATTATTTCTGCATTAT
>JABHAX010000228.1 GCA_018674095.1 Fidelibacterota bacterium | reverse complement strand
TGTAGGGTTTTTATCAATTTTATCTTTTTTGAGTCTAATAACGGTACGATTCAGGTTTATACGGCCCCTCTTTAGAAACGCCGATATACTCTGATTGTGTGTCGGTCATGCGTGTTAATATGCCACCAAATCCAGCAACCATTCCTGATGCCACTTCTTCATCCAATTCCTTGGGTAAAACTTCCACAGTAATTTTAGATGATTTAGACTCGGTTGATAAGTCTGCAAATTTCGCATCAAATAAATGCATTTGTGCCAAGACTTGGTTTGCAAATGATCCATCCATGATACGAGAAGGATGCCCAGTAGCATTCCCCAAATTCACAAGACGACCTTCTGACAATAGGAGCAAATAATCATTTCTATCTTCACTTCTGAAAATACGATGAACTTGTGGTTTTACTTCATCCCATTCCCAATTATCCCGCATAAATTGCGTATCAATTTCATTATCAAAGTGACCAATATTGCAAATCACTGCTCCAGATTTTAAGGATTGTAGCATTGCTTTGTCACATACATTAATATTCCCTGTTGTGGTAACAATTAAATCTGTGCATGAAAGTAACTCTGTATTAATGCAGTCAATTGATCCTGTGTTTACTCCATTTTTATATGGAGAAATAACTTCAAAACCATCCATGCAGGCTTGCATTGCGCAAATTGGATCAATCTCGCTAATCTTAACAATCATCCCTTCTTGACTTAGGGATTGGGCTGATCCTTTCCCAACATCACCATATCCAATAACCAAAGCTTTTTTCCCAGACAATAACATATCCGTGCCTCGTTTAATAGCATCATTTAAAGAATGGCGGCATCCGTATTTATTATCATTCTTGGATTTTGTTACAGAATCATTCACATTGATGGCTGGGACTTTTAAGGAACCCGCTTCCATCATATCTAATAATCGATGAACACCTGTGGTTGTTTCTTCGCTGATGCCGTGAATCTTTTCCAACATTTCGGGATATTTTTCATGAAGCATTTGGGTTAAATCGCCCCCATCATCTAAAACCATATTGGCATCCCATGGTTTACCATTTTTTAGGATGGTTTGCTCAATGCACCATAGAAATTCTTCTTCAGTTTCACCTTTCCATGCAAATGTAGGAATATTTGCAGCAACCATTGCTGCGGCTGCGTGGTCTTGTGTAGAAAAAATATTACAGGATGACCATCGAACTTCTGCGCCTAAGTCTACAAGCGTTTCCATGAGGACAGCGGTTTGAATTGTCATGTGGATACATCCCAAAATCTTAGCGTCTGCCAAAGGTTGAGATTCTTTATACTTAGCTCGAAGTGTCATAAGTGCCGGCATTTCTGCTTCAGCTAATTCCACTTCTTTTCTGCCGAAATCGGCCAAAGCTAAATCGGCTACTTTATAGTCGTTATTTTCGAGTGTTGGATTGTTCATTTTATTTCTCCATTAATTGAGTTTTAAAAATGAACGTCGTTTTTAAAGCCAAGCCTGTTGAAAAATAGATTTCAATGCAACGTTCCTTGGCACGGGTGGGCTTATGCCCACACTTATTTAATTTTGTTGTTGAAGTATTTCCACCATATCGGTTTTTTCCCAGGTGAATTCATCCAATTCACGTCCAAAATGGCCATAAGCAGCAGTTTTTCTATATCTAGGATATTTTAATTTTAAATGTTCAACAATTTCACCGGGTCTCAATGGGAAAACATTCCGAGCAATTTCAGTCAACTTTTCATCGTCAAATTTTCCAGTCCCAAATGATTTCACATAAAATGAAGTGGGTTCAGCCACACCAATTCCGTAAGATAATTGAACTTCACATTTATCGGCTAAATCGGCAGCCACAATATTTTTTGCAATATAGCGAGCCATGTATGTTGCGCTTCTATCAACCTTTGAAGGATCTTTTCCAGAAAAAGCACCCCCACCATGTGGCGCATATCCACCATAGGTATCAACAATAATTTTTCGACCAGTTAATCCTGTATCTGCTTCCGGTCCACCAAAAACAAATCGACCGGTTCCATTGACAATAAAATTATTGGAATATGGATAATTAAAAGAATCCAATACAGGTTTAATTACATGCTCAATCACTCCTTTTTTAACAAATTCGAGTTCCTTTTCTTCCGAACCGAATTTTTCTAACATATCATCATGTTGTGTTGCAATAACGACTGTTTCAACAGAAATTGGTTTTCCATTGTCATAATTTACAGATACTTGGGATTTGCCGTCAGGACGAAGCCAGGGCAGCGTTCCATTTTTCCGTAAAATTGTTAACCGTTCAGTTAATCTATGAGAAATCTGAATCGGCAATGGCATAAGTTCCGGTGTTTCATTACACGCAAATCCAAACATGAGACCTTGATCGCCCGCTCCCTGATTTGCAACGTCATCCGCGTCAACACCTTGGGCGATTTCCGGGCTCTGTGCATCTAAACAAGAATTGACTTTTACTTTTTGGTTATTCATCCCGTATGCTGAATCGGTATATCCAATTTCAGCCAGAGTTTCTTTCACGATCTTTTCAACTTGAACAAATCCGGATGTGGTTACTTCACCCGAAACGACAACCAAACCTGTGGTTGCTAGCGTTTCACATGCGACTCGTGAATTTGGATCTTGACTTAATAAATTATCTAATATAGCATCAGAAATTGCATCACAAACTTTATCGGGATGCCCTTCTGTTACAGATTCGGATGTAAATAAATATGTACCCATTGTTTTACCTATATTTTTTTCGGAATAATAAAATAATTGAATTAAATCAGTGCGAAATTTACCAATATCAATTCTTTAATACTGTGTTGTTTTTATACAAAATTCACGATAAATGCGTGCCAATTCTTGAAGCATTTCTACGGAAGATTGAAAATTGTATGACATGATATGTTCCACATTTAATCCAATGGGAACTTTCAAATTATTTTTAGTGATATAATCCAGCGTATCATTCAGAACTTCAATGGCTACATCTAGAGACCTATCCGTCATAGCACCGGGTCGGCCGTGAAGATATCTTTCCGTTTCTTCGGGGATTTCAACCCCGAGCCATTTTAAAAAATCAATATTTTTTTGTGATGAAACTGGAGCAAAACTCAATAATAAGCGACGGGGAAATGTATTCAATTCATTGCAACGTTCTTGATAATGGTCAATCATTTTTATAATATTTTTTGAATCATATAAAACTTGAGTAGTGAAAAATTCTGACCCATGTTTACTTTTAATGATAAGGTTTTTTGATTCCTTGTCTCGACTGGGAATTGCGATCCCACCACAAAATATATCCCCGCCATTCTGATTATATTCTCTCGAAACTTTTTTTAGAACGTCATTCACAGATGGCCCCGGATATTCAACCTTGCTTGATTCACCACCCACAATAATCATATTCTCAATTTCATATATTTTGTTCGTTTCCTCAATCCATCTTAATTGAGTTTCAAAAGATTCATGAACCACTACCCTATTTATGATAGCTTCCACACCAACAATATCCTGAAGAAGGCGTCCAAATTCTCTTGGCTCACCCCGTTTATAATTTTCAACAGGACGATCACCACGACCATTTTCATCTAAAACTTCCGGAATATTTATTGCATCAATATGTGTTTGTGAAAGTAATGAACTAATAATTTCCGCATAGGAATTCAAAGTACCATCTTTTTCACGTGGTGGTAAAATTTCATAAGCGACAACCGGTCGCTGCGGTTTTTTTACTTTATCTCTAATTCTCATAATTCTCTTAGGGTATTGTATAAATATTTATTCTATTCCTACATTTTTTAATACGCTGAAGTATTGTGATTCTGGATGGGAAAATATCCACCCACAAACTGATGCTGTTGGAAACATAGCTCTGGATTCTGTAAGTGTTACATTAATGTTCTTATCTACGTCCATGAGTTTCCAAATTTTATCTTTCTCACTGTGGTCAGGACAAGAAGGATATCCCGGTGCAGGACGAATTCCCTGATACTTTTCTTTTAACAATTCTTCCGAAGATAAATTTTCAGTTGAATCGAATCCCCACTCATTTTTTCTAATTTTTTCATGAAGCCATTCCGCCGCAGCTTCTGCAAATCGATCTGCTAAAACTTTGGCCATAATTGAACTATAATCATCATGATTTTTTTCAAATTCTTCAACAAGTTTTTCAAGTCCATGTCCTGCTGTCACGACGAATACGCCTATATGGTCATCGCCATTTGGCGAAATAAAATCTGCAAGACAGTAATTTGGTTTTGTCCCTTTATTCATCAATTGCCTAGGGAAATTAAATGTTGTCTCATTTTGAGATAGTTTCACGGATTCAAGATTAGATTGTGCTGGAAAAATTCCAAACAATGCTTTGGCCGTTAAAGTTTGATTTTGGACTATATCATTTAACATTTCTTGAGCATCGTTAAATAGCTTTTGAGCTTCTTCACCTTTCAATTTGTCATTCAGAATTTCAGGATAAGTTCCTTTAAATTCCCACGCATGAAAAAACGGTGCCCAATCAATATATTCTGTTAATTCCTTTAAGGGAATAGATGCTATGGTTTGCCTTTCTAAATTTTTTGGTTTAATGGGTTCATAATCCAAGTTTGGTTTACGATTTCTTGCTTCATTCAATGAAAGTAATGTTATCTTTTGTTGATTGGCAAAAAAAACATCACGAATCAATTTATATTCTTTGCTTATCGATTCTTCTAATTCTTTTTTACGGTCAGGGTTTAACAATTTCCCTACGACTCCCACACATCGACTGGCATCTAAAACGTGAATAACTGCAGATGGATATTTTTCTTCAATTTTGACAGCTGTATGTTTTTTACTCGTAGTGGCTCCCCCTATCAAGAGTGGCAGAGTAAAGTTTAGTCTTTTCATTTCGGAGGCTACGTAAACCATTTCATCCAAACTGGGCGTAATTAATCCAGAAAGTCCAATAATATCGGCATTGACTTCTTTAGCCTTGGATAAAATTTTGTCAGCTGGAATCATGACACCCAAATCAATAATTGTATATCCATTGCACCCTAAAACAACCCCGACAATATTTTTCCCAATATCATGGACATCCCCTTTGACAGTTGCTAAAACGATGGTTCCATTCGATAGTTCTTTCAACCCTTTTTCTTGCTTCTCCTTTTCAATAAAAGGTGTCAAATGTGCCACCGCTTTTTTCATAACGCGGGCAGATTTCACAACTTGAGGTAAAAACATTTTTCCGGAACTAAACAAATCACCAACACGATTCATTCCATCCATCAACGGCCCTTCAATTACGTCTAATGGTTTATCCAATGCTTGGCGAGCTTCTTCTGTATCTTCAACAATAAATTGGTCAATTCCTTCAACGAGTGAAAATGAAAGCCTTTCTTGAATTGGGTAAGAACGCCACTCTATATTCTCCTTCTTTTCATTTTTGATTCCTTTGAATCCTTCGGCCAATTCCACCAATCGATCTGTGGCATCTTCACGTCGATCAAATAAAACATCTTCAATGGCGTCTCTAAATTTTGGATCAATATCATCATACACCACTAATTGTCCTGCGTTTACAATTCCCATATCCATCCCCTGTTGGATGGCGTGATATAAAAAACAAGAATGCATAGCTTCACGCACCCCTTTATTACCACGAAATGAAAAAGAAAGATTACTCACGCCACCACTGATATGGACTTGGGGCATTTTTTCTTTGATGGTTTTTGTAGCATCAATAAATGCTTTTCCATATTGATTATGGAGATCAATACCCGTGGCAATGGCAAAAATATTTGGATCAAAAATGATATCTTCAGGGCTTATTCCAACTTTTTCTGTCAATAATGTATAAGCCCTTTGGCAAATTGAAACTTTCCGCTCAAACGTATCAGCTTGACCTTTTTCGTCAAAAGCCATAACGATCACTGCCGCGCCATATTTTTTTACCAATTTCGCATGATGGATAAATTCATCTTCACCCTCTTTTAAGGAGATAGAATTCACAATCCCTTTACCTTGAATATTTTTTAATCCCGTTTCAATTACACTCCATTTAGATGAGTCAACCATGATGGGAACTTTTGATATATCGGGCTCTGCTGCAATTAATCGAAGAAATTTTTCCATGGCTTTTTCGGAATCAATTAAACCTTCATCCATATTTACATCAATAATTTGTGCACCATTTTTTACTTGTTGTAATGAAACAGAAAGCGCTTCGTCATATAAATTATTTTTTATTAATTTTTTGAATTTTGCTGATCCGGTGACGTTTGTTCTTTCGCCTACATTAATGAAATTGGAATCCGGACGAATGACCAATGGTTCAAGCCCACTGAGTTTAGTTAACGGTTCAATAGTTGGAATAGTTCGAGGTGTAAGTCCATCAACAACTTGAGAAAATGCAGAAATATGTTCTGGCGTTGTTCCGCAACATCCACCAACAATATTGACTAATCCCGATTCTGAAAATTCCTGAAGAAACCCTGACATTTTCTCTGGAGATTCATCGTATCCGCCAAATTCGTTTGGTAATCCCGCATTTGGATAAACAAAAACATTCGTATCCGCAATGAGAGATAATGAATCAACATAAGGACGAATTTGTTCAGCGCCTAATGCACAATTCAGTCCGATGGCTAAAAGATCCATATGTCGGATTGAATGCCAAAACGCTTCAACGGTTTGACCGGAAAGCAATCTCCCACTTGCATCGGTGATTGTCCCAGAAACCATAACAGGAATCTCATTCCCAGAATCTTCGAATAAAGATTGAATTCCAAAAAGAGCTGCTTTGCAGTTCAATGTATCAAAAACTGTTTCCACTAAAAGAACATCTGCGCCGCCATCAACTAATCCTTTAGCTTGCTCATAATAGGCTTCGGATAATTCATCAAAGGTTATATTTCGAAATCCTGGGCTTGATACATCCGGACTCATAGATGCTGTTTTATTGGTTGGACCTAAAGCACCACAAACAAATCGGGGTTTAGCTGGATTTTTTTCAGTGAATTCCTGAGTGGCTTTTTTAGCAATCTCAGCTGCAGATTTATTTAATTCGTAAACAAACGATTCTGTTTTGTAATCTGCTTGGGAAATGGACGTGGCATTGAATGTATTAGTTTCAATTAAGTCTGCACCAGCATCTAAATAGGCTCTGTGAATTTCACCGACGATATCAGGTCGTGTTAAACACAGAAAATCGTTATTCCCTTTTAGGTCACTAGGATGGTTTTGAAACCGTTCACCGCGGAAATCTGATTCCGTAAGCTTATAAGATTGGACCATAGTTCCCATGGCCCCATCCAAGACTAGAATTTTATTTTTGAGTGTATTTTTAATATTTAGCATAAAAAAAACCGGCGCTACGTCCGGCTTTTTTATGAAAATTAAAAACCCTTTTTAGCACTTGTTTATCGTCGCAGCAATATGGTGCAAATCACGACGGGGTGAAATTAATCAAACTCTGTAGCGAGTTCAATTATATTTTCAATTTATTGTTTTTTTAATTATCTATGATTATGAAGAATTTCCATATGTTTTTTGAGTTGAATCATTGTTTTATCAACTGCTTGGTCAATAGATTTGGTCATGTTATTTGTTACAGCTTTTGCGAAGAACCTATTCCCGGGAATTGATAAACTAATCTCAGCTGTGTGTTCATTATGTTCATGCTCCAAAATAATCTGACATTGAGTTGCCCGATCATTAAATTTTTTAAATTTCTTAACTTTTGTTTCTGCATATTCACGGATAGTGTCCGGCGCATGAAAGTGCCGTGCTGAAAATTCTATAACCATAATGTTTCCTTTTTTACTTTTATTACAATGAAGGTCCCGCATTTAAAACCGCAGTATCACCTAAATCGTATTCTTCATAATTTGATTGGAATTTGAGAACCAAATCTTTTGCTGTGGAATGATACTCGTCCAAATTGTTCCAAGCACGAATAGGATTCAAGAGTTTTGAGTCAATTTCTCCCAACCTGATTGGAATTTGAAAACCAAAATATTGATCCGTTTCAAAATCAGATTTTTCTATTTCGCCGCCTAAGATTGCGTTTATTATTTCACGTGTTCCAGGAAGACTAAATCGTTTCGCCCCCGATTTTGCACTGGCACCCACCCATCCTGTATTTACCAAATAAACATCCACATTAAATTTTTCCATTTTTTCTTTTAGGAGTTCTGCATAACGCAAAGGATGAAGCGTAAGAAAAGGACCGCCAAAACACGGAGAAAAAGTTGCTGTTGGTTCAGTAACGCCTAATTCTGTTCCTGCAACTTTTGCGGTATAACCGCTAATAAAATGGTACATGGCTTGTTGCGGAGATAATTTTGCCACTGGCGGTAAAATGCCATAAGCATCGCAGGTGAGAAATATAATTTTTTCAGGATGCCCCGACATACTGGGTTTACCCTGTCCATATACCGAGTTATTAATATGATTTAATGGATAAGAGACTCGCGTATTTTCCGTTTTGGAGCCATCTGTAAAATCGATCTCTTTTGTCTCGTCATCATACACGACATTTTCTAATAAAGCACCTTCCCGGATGGCATTGTAAATATCTGGTTCTTCATCTTTATTCAAATTGATAACTTTTGCATAACATCCACCTTCAAAATTGAATATCCCATCGTCAGACCAACCGTGTTCATCATCACCGATTAACGGGCGGACAGGATCAGTAGAAAGGGTTGTTTTTCCTGTACCGGATAATCCAAAGAAAATGGCAGGATTACTTCCATCCACGTAAACATTCGCTGAGCAATGCATGGACAAAACGCCTTCTTGAGGCAGCAAATAATGGAGAACAGAAAAAATACCCTTTTTCATTTCTCCACCATATTCGGTTCCACCTATTATGGCGATTCGTTTTTTAAGATGAAAAAGAATAAATGTTTCAGAATTCATACCTAAAGCATTGAAATCTTTATTAGAAACGTCGGACGCATTAATGATTGTAAATCCAGGCTTAAATCCATCTAGTTCACCATTTTTTGGTCGAATAAACATGTTGTGGACAAAATGATTTTGCCAAGCTTTTTTTGCTATAATTCGGACATTTAATGAGTATTTTGGATCTGCACCGGCAAAGCCGTCAAACACATACGTTTTTGTGTGATCTGATTCATTATAATATTTCACAACTTTATTATAAAGTGAGTCAAATATTTCCTCTGAAATCTTTTGATTCACAGCACCCCACCAAATTTTTCCTGACGAACTAGATTCATCAACTATATATTTATCTTTCGGTGAACGTCCAGTATAAATCCCTGTATCTACCATAGCAGCGCCTCGTAAACCGATAACACCTTCTTTATTTTCAACAATATCTTCCACCATAGATTCAACAGAAATATTCCTGTGAACATTGGTCAAATTCATCAGGCCGAGGTGATCGAGTCCCAGTTCATTCCCTGATATTTTCATTTTTATGTGCTCCTCTTACGATCCATGTGGATGCGCTTCTTTGTAAACTTTTTTCAATTTTTTTGGATTAACTTTTGTATAAATCTGTGTTGACGAAATACTACTGTGTCCCAACAATTCTTGAATGGAACGAATGTCCGCACCATTCTCTAATAAATGTGTTCCAAAAGTGTGTCTTAATGTGTGGGGACTTGCACCGTCCGATCCACCTAAAACCACTTTTAAATAAATTTTTATCCTGGATTGAACTGTTCTCACAGAAATCCGATTTTCTTTGGTAGATCTAAATAGGGGAATTTCTTGATTGGAAACCCAACTGTGTCCCCGTTTTTTCAAATAAGTCTCAATGGCATATTTTGCCGGTTTACCAAATGGGATTAACCGTTCCTTATTCCCTTTCCCTAAAACTCTAATAATCCTTTCATCAGGACTTATTGAACCGATATTGAGCCCAACCAATTCACTCAGTCGAATTCCGGTGGCATAAAATAATTCAAGAATTGCTTTATCCCTCACACCAATTAAAGTTGAAGTATCTGGCAAATTCATGAGTTCTTTAATTTTATTCGATTGAACAAATGTTGGAATACGTTTTTCAACTTTTGGAGTCTTTACATGGAGTGCTGGATTATCCAACACTACTTCCACATGTACAAGATACTTAAATAGAGATTTAATTGATGCTAATCGACGCGCAACAGTTTTGGATGAATTTCCTTCTTCATATTCTTTACCTAGAAAATGTCGAATAGTTTGACGATCGATTTTGCTGAAATCTTGAAGAAGAGACTCATTATATATTTTTAAAAAATTTAGGAATAAATCCAAATCACCTTCATAAGCCTTTATTGTATTTGAAGAATAACCACGTTCATATTGGATAAAATTCAAAAACTCTTTAACGGTCGCTGTGCCATTATCGTTCATAATATGACTCAATTGCATTGACCAAATTTAAAAAGTCTGATGGGTGTGGTGCTTCAAATATAATTTTTTCTTTTGTGGCGGGATGTGTGAATTCCAATCGTAATGCATGTAACGCATGACGGTTAAATTTTTTCATTCTCTTTTTATAATAATTTGTGAATTCAGGTAAAAATCCACGAGTCTTTGATAGACCACCACCATATTTTTCATCACCAAAAATTGGGAATCCAAAATACGAAGCATGGACTCTAATTTGATGTGTTCGCCCCGTTTTAGGATAAAAAGTGACACTGGATAAATGTCTAAAATGTTTCTCAACTTTAAAAAAAGTCGAAGATGCTTTTCCGTCTCGGTGAACCGTATAACTCGTTGGATCTTTTTTACTACGTGCAATGGGACCATCAATATTACCATCTTCCGGTTCCACAATTCCCCATGTTAATGCAGAATACGTTTTATTGATTTCACGATTTTGGAATTGATTTGCTAAATGAGCATGTGCTTTGTTTGTTTTAGCTACCACCATGATTCCAGACGTATTAGCATCCAGTCGATGAACAATTCCAGGTCTTGTTTGACCGTTTAGATCAGAAAGTGAATTGAAATGATAAATGAGACCATTCACTAAAGTACCAGAAGGATTTCCTGCTCCAGGATGGACAATTAATGCTGGAGGTTTATTAATTAGAACAATTTCTTCATCTTCATATAATATCTCAAGATCCATTTTTTCAGGAATTAAATCAGGGTTGGACGATTCAATCTCGGGTGGAATGACTTTTATTTCATCATTGAGTTCTAAGGAATATCCAGTTTTTCTATTGAGTCCATTCACTAAAATATTCCCATCTTTAATCCAATGTTGAATTCGAGATCGGGAATGGTCAGGCATTTGTGTAACCAAAAACTTATCTAATCGAAGACCGATATTTTCAACTTTTTGGATCGTAAAAGAAATCAAACTAAAACGTTATTTTTAGAATCATCTTTATGCAATATGACAGAATGATAAATAAAAAGAGTCATTCCAATAGTAACGGCCGAATCCGCAACATTAAAAATATACCAATGAAAATCACCAATCATGAAATCTAAAAAATCCACAACCTTACCATAAATAATTCGGTCCACTAAATTCCCAATTGCACCAGATAAAATGAGTGCTAAACCAAATTTCACAAATGGATGCCCTTCACGTTCTTTCCACAATAATCCAATAATAAATCCTGTGAGTAATAGCGTTAAAACCAGAAGAACTAATTTTCCACCAGGCAAAGAAAGCCCAAACGCCATTCCATCATTTGTTACATAGGTCAAATGAAAAACATCCTGAATGACAGGCTTGGATTGATACAGATTAAAAGTTGATTTAATCGCCCATTTAGACCATTGGTCAACGGCGATGATGGCTATAATTAGCCCAATAAGATACATGTTATTTTATTAGATGTTCAGTTTATCATTCTCTTTACACAGAACACATTTTGTTGCATTTGGAACTTCTATCATGCGTTCTTCAGGAATTAATTCATCACATATAGTGCAAATACCAAAAGATCCATCTGCAATACGGCCTAATGCTTTTGTAAGATATTTGTAATAATCGGATTCACGATTCATAAAATGGAATCCTTTTTCTCTTTCGTAGGAATCTGTTCCCGCATCTGCCATGTGAACACTGTAAACGCCATCTTGAGACATACTGGAATTCCCACTCGTATTTGTATCAAGATTCTCTTTTAAATCATTCATTTCACCAACGACATTATTGAGTTTTGCCTCAATGCTTTTTTTAAATTGCTTCAACTTTGTTTTAGAATATGTTTTAACAGGCATGTGAATTTCCTTTTATATTTTTTTCAAATGGATAGTGTAAATTTTATCACTCAGGTCCACTTGGCTTGAATGATCCGCATTATTAAGGTGGTCTATGATCGAATTCGTCAATGTTTCTGTCCTAAAATAGGAGTCAAATTTACGAACAGCATTTGCGATTTGACCATCTAAATCCCATGAAATTTCAATTCTATCTTCTACAGCAAACCCAGCATCCTTTCTCATGTTTTGAACGGCTCTAACTAAATCTCTCACCATTCCTTCCAATTGTAAATCTTCTGTTATTTCCAATGATAATCCAACCGTAATTCCACCATCACTGGCTGCTGCAAATCCATCTTCAGCTTCAGTTTCTATGAAAATATCTTCTCGATTTAAAACATATTCTCCAGACTTTAAATTAATCAAATTTGATTGTTGAATTTCATCGACCAATTCAGACGGATCACATAGGTCAAGTAGCTTGCGTATTTCCGCCAATCCTTTTCCATACTTTTGCCCAAGAGTTCTAAGGTTGGGTTTAATTTTGTACGAAATTAATTGATCTGCTTCTGTGATACGTTCCACAGATTTCACGTTTAATTCGTCTAAAACAATTCCCTTATTATCTTCAACAAATTGCGCAATTGCATCATTCTCAACTGCAAAAGATGCCTTGGCTAAAGGTTGACGGATTTTTTGTTTAGATTGATTCCTAGCTGATCGACCCAGTTCTACCAACTTTTTTAACGCATCAACATTGGAGATTAATTCCAAATCAATCCATGATTCATTCGACTCAGGATAATCGCATAAATGAACACTTTCAGGCATTTCTTTTACAGAATTTAGAACCAGGTTTCTATAAATTGTTTCGGATACAAATGGTAATACAGGAGCAACAATCCTAATAATATGTGTCAATACATGATACAAAGTTGCATAGGCGGTATTTTTATCATAATCATCTTCAGATTTCCAAAATCGACGTCGATTCCGACGAATATACCAATTGGATAATTCATCTAAAAATAATTCAAACTTTTTCATGAATTGATCAACTCTGTATTCATCTAGAGACAACCGAGCATCTTTTATAAGTAAATGAGTTTTTGCTAAAATCCATTTATCCAAAATGGTTAAAGATGTTTTATCTAAATTATGTTTTGAAGGATCAAATCCATCTACCGCTGCATAGGTTGCATAAAAAGAATAAACATTCCAAAGAGTGATTAATTTTTTCCGAACTTCATCTGCATGCCCGTAGCCAAATAATAGATTATGTTCAATATGCTGCGTTGCATACATCCAACGCATCACGTCTACACCCATTTTTTCTGCAGCATCGTCAAACCAAATGGCATTCCCCCAACTTTTATGCATTTCCCGACCTGTTTCATCCTTTACAAGGGCATGCCCCAATAAAGTTTTAAAAGGTGCTTTTCCTTCCAATTCCGCAGACATGGCTAACAAAGAATAAAACCAATTTCGGAATTGTCCGGGAAAACACTCTGTTACGAAATCACCTGGAAACCAGTCATTCCAATACTCACGATCCGTATTGTATTTCAGTGTAGAAAATGGCACAATACCAGCATCGAGCCATGGATTTCCCACATCTTTGATTCTGGTTCCGATTAAACCTGTTTTCGGATGTTTTATTTTTACTTTGTCAATCCAAGGTCGATGAGGAGAATTTCCTTCAAATTCGTCCCAACCTTCCACAGCTAATTCTTTCAATTCTTCTTTGGAACCGATTACATAAAAAGAATCGTCTTCAAATGTCCAAATCGGTAATGCTAATCCCCAAAACCGTTTTTTGGAAATCATCCAATCGCCCATATTATCTAACCATTCATGTTCGCGATCTTTACCCCATTCCGGAATCCAATTAATATCATCAACAACATTTTTAATTTTACCGCGCCAATCCATATTGATATACCATTCATCGACCAATCGGAAAACCAATTCATCACCAGAACGCCAGCAATGAGGATAAACATGAGGATAATCTTCAACATGAACAAGAAAGCCTCGATCCTTTAAATCCTGAATAATTGCATCGGTGGTTTCCTGTTCTGTCGCAATTTTCCCAGTCAACCAACCGAATTTATCAATAAATTTTGATTCATCATTCAAAGGAGCAATATTTACAAGTCCTAACTTTTTCCCGACTTTATGATCAATATCACCACAACCTGGCGCCATATGAACAATTCCGGTTCCTTCACCACCTACAACAATATCATTCCCAATCCCATCTTTTCCCGGATTAATTACGGAATGTAATCCAATGGAAGAAATACCCTTTTCTTTTAAATCTTCATTAATAACGGGGTATCCACCGTGTTCTTTTTGTGCTTCAAAATGGTCATATGGTCCGTCATATTTCCAACCAACCATGTCTGCACCTTTTATTATCTCACATTCTTCGTAGCCGCCACGTTCTTTAAAGATTTGAGCAATCGTTTTTAATTTTGGAACACCCTCTACCCATTGTTTTTTATCTTTAAACTGTTTGTTTAAACGTTGGAATTCTAAATTCTCTTTCGCAAAATAATATAGGGAGCCATCCTGTGCTTTCAATTTTACATAATCCAAATTCACATTGACACCCACAACAACATTCGATGATAATGTCCACGGTGTCGTTGTCCAAACTAATAGATATTCGTTTTCTCGATCCTTAATTGGAAATCGAACAAAGACAGATTTATGCGAAACAAGTTTGCGACCCTCAATAATCTCCATTTGTGAGTAAGATGTACCGGATCGTCCACTCCAAGGAACGACATCATTCCCACGATACACTTTTCCCTCAGACCATAACTTTTTTAGAAAAGACCAAATTGTATAATTATTTTCATCGGACATTGTATAATAAGAATTGTCCCAATCCATCCAATAGCCGAGTCTTTTTGATTGTTCAGTTTGAATTGCGGAATATTTAATGACTCTTTCCTTACACAAGGTAACGAATTTTTCAATCCCATACTCTTCGACTTCTCGTTTTGTTTTAAAGCCCAATTCCTTTTCAACTTCAACTTCAACCCAAAGGCCTTGACAATCAAATCCATTTTGGTATCGAAGATCATAACCACACATGGCTTTATATCGGTTATAAATATCTTTCAGAGATCGTCCCCATGCATGATGAACACCCATTGGATTATTCGCCGTAATTGGACCATCGATAAAACTCCATTTCGTTTTACCTGTATTTTTGGTTCGACGTTTCTGAAAAATCCCGTTTTCATTCCAGAAATCTAGAATATCATGCTCTGCCGAAATGAAATCAATTTTTGTATTTACTTTTTTAATGCTCATGAAATTTCTTTAATATTATAAAAATGTAACGGGGAAATTATTGATTTTCCACGAGGATTGTAATGGATGTTTTATAAATAAAAAGCGCTCCCGTGGGAACGCTATTATTGAAGTCTTTCTATATTAATAATTCAAAGTAAAAAACCGAGATTTCCCATTCGGCTTTTTTACTAAAACTAAAATGGCACCTTTATTTTGAGAGAGATTAGCCAACTTTGAAAATTCTGAAACAGATCTTACTTTTTCCGTTCCAACACGTTTAATAATATCACCCTCTCGAATCCCCTTTTCGTAGGCTTCCCCATTTGGATCGATTCGTGTTACAACAAGCCCATTATCTTTAGATAAATCATACTTTTTTTTCAAAATTGAAGATGTTTTTTTCAAATTGAATCCAAACTCATCAAATTCCGATTGTTGTCGAGTTGCAAATTGTCTAGGATTCTTTGGCAATTCTTTTAATACCACCTTCATAATTATTGGAGAACCGTCTCGGATAATCTTCACCTTGCTAATACTGTTTGGTGCAGTCAATGACACAATATTTTTTAAATTGGCAGGATTGGCAATTGGCTCTCCATCAAATTCCACAATGACATCTCCTTCCTGAATTCCGCCTAACTTTGCCGGGCTTTCTTCCACAACATCTGTAATTAAGGCACCATTTGGCGTTTCAATATTGAGATGCTCCGCTGTCTCGTAGTCAAGTTCATCAATAAAGACCCCCAACCATGATCGGGTTACATAACCGTGCTGAATTAAATCAGACATAATTCGATTAGCCATATTAGATGGAATCGCAAAACCGACACCTTGGCTTCCCCGCTGAACCCCGCCAGTAGCAATCGCAGTGTTAATTCCGATGAGTTCGCCATCCATATTGAGTAAAGCACCTCCACTATTTCCTGGATTAATAGCAGCATCAGTTTGTATAAAGTCTTCATAACTTTGTGAATTCATAATGTTACTTCGTCCCAATGCCGATATGATTCCTGTTGTTACGGTATGACTTAAGTTTTCTGAGAATGGACTTCCTACTGCCATTACCCATTCCCCAACTCTAATTTTGTCTGAATTCCCCAATTGAATTTCTTTTAAACCATCTGTTTCAATTTGTAACACAGCTAAATCTGATTTCGGGTCGCTTCCAATTAATGTTGCTTCAAATTCGCGCTTATCAATCAATCTAACATGAATGCCATCCGTATCAGCCACAACATGATTATTTGTCAAAATATACCCATTTTCAGCATCTATGATGACACCTGAACCCAAGGCTTTAGTTTTAAATTCTTTTCGCCTTGGCTGATTTTGATGAAAAAAGAAATATCCAAAATTATCCATATCATCAACTGAAATCACTTTATCGGTTATAATAGTGACCACGGCGGGTTTGGCTTTTTCTGCTACATCTGCAAATGCTTTACTGAATTGTTTTACAATGGAATTCTGAGGAAATATAACACTCAGATATAATAATGATATTAGAATAATTCTTTTCATTGATAGGGTCTCTGTATTTGTTCTTTCAATGCTTCAGTCAATATATGAGTTCCATAAAAAACCAAAAAGCCCCAATACGTTTAAGCAAAGGGGCTTTTTAGTAAAATAAAAGTGTTATTTTATTTCAAAAATAGCATTTTCTTTGTTGCTTGAAATTCACTTGATTGAATTGCATAAAAATACATTCCTGTAGAAACTTGACTTCCCATATCATTCGTACCATCCCAAATAATAGCATGGTATCCAGGCGTCATCATTTCTGATGATAGTGACCGTATCTTTTGTCCCATTAAGTTGTAAATGGACAAGTTTACGTTCCCTGCTTCTGGAAGATCAAAACGAATTTCTGTGGAAGGGTTAAACGGATTTGGAAAATTCTGATGCAAAGCAAAATCCCCAGGAATCACCATAACTTCTGAAGAATTTGTTCTCGCAACAAAATTAATTAAACTTCCATCACCACCTGCCAAATTGATTCCATCTAATGAAACATTGGCAATCTCACGTTCTTGGCCAATGAATTCAACCGGAATTGACATATAAGTCTTTTCCATAGATTCAATAGAACCACCTTGAAGATTAGCAGCTAAAACTTTCAGAATTCCAGGCTCAATTTCCGTGTAAGAAAGCATGACGCCCTCTTGGAAATTTGAGAGTGATGGAGATTTAACAATAACCTTAGATGGGTCAAATGTGAGTAAAAATTCGATTCCTCGAACGGGACCATTATAATCAATATCGAATGATAGTACAGAATTTCGGTAGTCATTAATAAGATCAATGTAAGCGATTTCATTTGCATCAAATCCCATTGTTCTTCCCGTACCACCAAAAATAATATCAATCATCATGACTACATCTGCAATATTGAGATCTTCATCCATATTAACATCAAGATTTCTGAATTGATCATCTGTCGGTGTGGCTTCTTCTAAAATAAAATCAACAACAGACAGTACATCTGTGATATCTACATCACTATCAAAATCTGCATCACCGGACGTGTAGGGAACTGTACAGGCTACATTAGAATGTCTAGATTCTAATGTATCATAATTCTCTGTTTCCCAAAATGCGGATACGTTATAACAATATTCCAAATAGTTTGGACTTGCAGCAACGGTGGCAAAAGAATCTGTAGTCGCAACTACAAATGTTTCGACATCATTAGCATCAACACTATAAACACGATACTCCAATAAATCATCTCGATCAACGTTGGATGGAGTTGGATTTAAAGGAATATAAGGGTCACTTAACTGAGTTATGAAATCTGGATTTTCTGTATCTGACTCTGATATTGTATTTTCTTGTGAGAAATTGGCAATTACACCACTATAAACAGGTAAATCTTCAACAATATCTCCATGAGCCGTCATAGCATAGGATCCCCGGCCGGGTGCTCCCATGAATTGAGCAAGGATACCAAAATCACCTGTCAGGCCTGGATCACCAGCAACAACATCAAAAATTGTTGCCCATTCGGCACCTGTAGTTACCCAGTTTCTATCATAGAACTCAGGTGATTGTGGTTCAATATCATTTGCAATTCCCATAAAACCGGAATTGTTTTCATTAATGACAATATAAATATCACCGGAACTAACTTCAACAGCCGCTCCCGAAACATCAAATTCATATTGAACTAGTTCCGTGCCAGCAGATAAATCTGCGGATGCAACAAGATTAATTGGATCTCCAATAGGTCCCATCAAAAGTCCATCTGGGTCAAGGTAAACATCAACGGTTGCATCTAATGCTGCTCCATTCAAAAACGAAAGAACCATTCCAGTTAAAGTAGCAGGATAATTTGGTGGAGTGAAACGAACGCTGAATTGACACTGTCCACCACACCCAATTTGAGCTTCTAATACATCGTCATAATATGCCATATCATAAAGAGACATTCCGCCGGGTGTTCTCCATTCCAAGTTAACTTCTCCGTCACCAGGCATTGCCATTAATCCAACAGGTGAAGGCATATCAGGACTTAAAACAAAATCTTGAACTGTTGCAGCAGCTTGTGCTAAGACTTCAACATCTAATTCACTCGTATAAAATCCAGACCGTCTGGCAGTTACAGCATTGTTGCCAACATCCAAATCCCAAAGTGTAAATGTACCGTCAGTGCCTGTTGTATCTGAGACACCATTTGATGAAACAATTACACTATCAATTGTTGCGCCGTTAGGATCAGAAATAGTTCCCGTAACGTCACCATAAACATAAATAGGTTGTGCATCAACAGTTATCATATTACTTTCATAATTTAGTTCTCCATCGGCACCCTCATACACGGATTTAACACCGAATGTATAGGACGTTTCATTGTCCAAACCATAAACAGTATAGCCAGTTGTATCGAATATTTCTTCGTTATCCACGACATTATCAACGTAAACACTGTAACCAAGAAAATCGTATTCATTTCTACTAGATCTACCATCAGATGTGACAGAAAAATTATCAATTAAATACCAATTCAAATCAAAAGTTGTTGCCCCATAACAATGGAAACGAACTTGTATATTATTCACCAAATCTGTTACATCGTAACTAAAATTTGTAAAAGTAAAATCCTCACCTGAATTCACAAATGTTTCTAAAACAGTCCAAGTTTGGTCTGTGCCCGTTTTATATTCAATAGCTATGAACTCAGCCCCTGATGGATCATAATTATCAAATTCAAAATCAAAAGAAAGATTTACGTCAGTTAATTCACCCAATGGAATATAGGGAGCATAAAGGCTTTGATCATAATCTTGGGTTGATGGGCTCCAATTAAACCTCATACAAGGAGTTGGATTTCCTGCAGCATCATCATAAAACCAGTTATCACCATCTACTAGCCAAAGGTCTAAGAGGCCTCCTTCATCAAATGTCTCTAAGTAAGGCACGCCTAATTCAATCACTTCTGGTCCCGTCCAGAAAAGAGAAACTTCTTCATCCCAAACTTCTGCAGAAAGGTTAGTGGGTGGTAAAGGATCAAACGTATTCGGTGTACCACATTCAGTATCAGTGGCTTCTGATTCACCTTCTGTATAAACTGTGGTTATATAATAACAAAATTCTTCTCCGTTTAATAAATTACCATGGGTATATGTTAAATCGGTTGTCTCAGTTACGACAGTATTGTCCGTCGCGTTATACACACGATATGTAGAAAATGTGCCGCATTCTTCAGGTATTTCACGAGATGAATTGTTCTGAACTGTATATCGAATTGGATCCATTACAATTTCAGAATAAGCTTCAATCA
>JABHAX010000227.1 GCA_018674095.1 Fidelibacterota bacterium | reverse complement strand
TAAGAATCTTGAGCATAACAGCTCACTGTATCATCACATCCATCACCGAGATAATCAAAAAAAGCAATGCCATTTTCATCAAACGTTGCATATTGAATATCGGAACCGCCACAATCATTGTCATTGTAAAGATAGGTCCCAAAAAAGGTAGGGGCTTCAATTGGAATCTCACTGGATATTGGATCAGAAATATCATCAGAGCACGTGATGTGCAAAAAGATAATAGAAAACATTAAAACAATATTTTTCGTCATAGGATACGTTGAATTGTGTTAGTTTATTATGCTTAAAATTTAATACAAAGAACCTTTTAATAGGAAAAAATCATGACACTGAAAAACGTTATTTTTCTAATATTATTTCTAATTACTTTTTCATGCAGTGATAAAAATGAGTCGGCAGATGATTCATCTTATTCTGTATGGACGCAAGTTGGCAATGGATTGAGTGCCGATGTTACCAAGAATGTATTAACCGAATTTGTTGGGTCAACAAATTGCCCTGTCTGCCCCGCCTCCGATAGTCTCCTGTTGAGTTATTTTAACGATGGACATGAAAATTATGTTGGAGCCGAAATAACCCAAAATTGGTTTCTGCTGAATTATCATACTTATTCTCCATCTCGTGGTGATCCTATGTATGAATTTCTTCGCGGGGAATCTGAAGAAGATGATTATTGCTATGTCCGGTTTGGAGATGGCTATGGAACGGGCGCCTGGTATAATGTAGGTGGTGTGCCCACGGTATACACCAACGGCTTGAATAGTTTCATAAATCCGGGCATGGCTATTACACCTATGGCGGAAAGCACACCCATCCAAATGAGCCTAAGTGGAACTGAATTTGATGGAGCGAATATATCAGTTAAACTATCAATTAAAACAAGTACCGATTTATCAGCCAATGATTCTCTTTGTTTATTTATTGCCGCGAAAATTGATGATGTAGATTATGAAGGGTACAACAATGAGAAACACCACCAGGATGTATTTCTAGGCTGGATAAATGAAGGGTTTAATGGAGAATTATTAACACTTGGACATGAAGAAGTTGTAAAAAATTATGCTTTTGAAATGGCAAGTAATTGGCCACAGAATGATTATGAAACGTCGTGGTCGGAAGTAGAATATGATTTAGCGAATTTGGCTGTGGTTGCTTTTATTCAAAATAAATATACACGAGAAATTTTACAAGTGGTTGGAACAGATTAAATTATAATTTTGGAATAGATTTACTTTTCACCACCACCTAAACAATTGTTCCAATCAATTCATATTCGTTGACACTTTCAATCTTTACATTTACAAAGGTGCCTTTTTCGGCCCTGCCTTGGATATGTACAATATTATCAATTTCCGGTGAATCATATTCTGTTCGCCCTACACTAACATCTTCACCCGTAGTATCAACTAATACTGTTAATGTTTTCCCCACAAATGATTCATTACGTTCAAGACTGATCTCATGCTGAATTTCTTGGATTAAGTTTTTTCTATCATCTTTCACTTGTCTAGGAATATTATCATCCAAGCCTGCTGCACCCGTCCCTTCTTCTTCTGAATAGGTAAAAAGTCCGAGACGGTCAAATTTTATTTCTTCTACAAAATCTCGAAGTGAATCAAAATCGTCTTGAGTTTCGCCAGGATATCCAACAATCAAAGTGGTACGAATTGCAATACCAGGAATCGCTTCTCTGAGTCGATGAATCCTATCTCGAATTCCATCTTGCCCCAATCCCCGTCTCATTGATTTCAATATCGAATCTGCAGCGTGTTGAATAGGCATATCAAGATAGTTAACGACTTTATCGCAATTCGCCATGGCGGTAATTATTCTTTGCGATAAATGAGCTGGATGAGCATAATGAATTCGAATCCACTCTAAATTATCGATCGTGTTTAATTCTCGAAGTAAATCACTTAAATAAACTTTTGTTTCCAGGTCCCAACCGTAAGATGTGGAATCCTGAGCAATCACTAATAATTCTTTTGTACCATTCTTAACCAATCGTTCGGCTTCATCCATAATTGCTGGAATCGTTCTACTTTTTTGGAGTCCACGCATAAGGGGAATACTGCAGAAAGAGCAGCCATTATCACAGCCTTCTGCAATCTTTAAATATGCGTAATGATTGGGGGTCATGAGAGAACGGAAAAATAATGGATCATCTTTTGCATATTCTTTTCCTGTGAGAAAAGACACAATTTGTCGATGATCGTTACTGCCAAAAATCCGATCTACTTCAGGAATCTCTTTTTTCAATTCTTCCGGGTACCGCTCAGATAAACAGCCCATCACAACCAATTCTTTCAATTTTCCAGTTTTTTTCAATTCAGCGGCTTGAAGTATAGTATCCACCGATTCTTCTCGGGCAATGTCCAAGAATCCGCAGGTGTTCACGACGATTGTATCTGCTTCTTCCGGGTTATCGGTTAAAGATACTTCAGTTTGATTTAATCCACCGAGCAGGATTTCTGAATCAACAAGATTTTTTGCACAGCCAAGGCTGATAAGGTTTAATGTTTTATTTTTGTTCATAATAAGGACGGGAATTTAAAGGATAACTGAGATTGTGATATAGGATGTTTTAGAATTCAATTTTAAAAAAAACTAATAGAAATTTGGTTAGAGTTCTTTATCATTATTTAACATTTTGTTCCAGACCCAACAACCCATCCACATAGGCATTAGGATCGAAGTGTTCTAAATCATACAAATCTTCCCCAATTCCAATAAACTCAACTGGAATTCCCAATTCTTGGAATAATGGAAATACGATTCCACCTCGTGCTGTTCCATCCAATTTTGTAAGTATAGCTCCATCCAATTTCACATGTTTCCCAAATTCTTTTGCCTGGATTATAGAGTTCTGCCCCAAACTAGCATCCATTACAATTAATGATCGTAAGGTAAATTCTGGAAATCTATTCTCTACAACTCGGTACATTTTTGCCAATTCTGCCATGAGATTCGAATAGGTATGTAGCCTGCCAGCTGTATCTACAATCACAACATCACTTTTATTGGCCCTTGCCGATTCCAATCCATCAAATAGAACAGATGTGGGTTCGGCTGTTTTTTCGTTACAAACTAAATTGCATCCAACTCTATTTCCCCAAATTTTTAATTGGTCAACTGCCGCGGCGCGATAAGTATCTGCTGCAATCAATGTTACAGTCTGTCCCATCTTTTTATATAAATGGGCTAATTTTGCAGCCGTTGTTGTTTTTCCTGTTCCGTTCACGCCCACCACCAATAATATAGTTGGATTTTCGAAAGGAGTTGGATTGAACTTCCCCGGGAGGAGATTGACTAAATGCTCATTTACTTTTTGAATAAAATCAGATTTAGAATGACGTTCAACGACGTCTAAAATAGATTCCACTGTTATATACCCTAAATCAGCACTCAATAATTGTTCTTCTAAGGTTTCGAGTGATTCAGGCGTTACACGTTTTCCGGCTAATTTATTAAACGCATCAGCAATGGAAGATCGAGATCGTGAAAGCGCTTTAAAAAGTTTGCTTAACACGATTGGTTTTAATGGCTGTATAAAATTGTTTTAAATACATGATTCCGCTAATGACAAGCAATCCGGTGGCAACATAGAGAGAACCCATTTTTAACCAAGGTAAGGATTGAAAATCAAAAATATGAAGAAAAACACCCAAGGTTGTAAGGCCAGTTGCCCATTTTCCGTACCAATTTGCCTGAAGAAGCATATAGTCATAATTCATGCAATAAAGAGACAATCCAGCAATGAGAGTATGTCGTCCAAGGTAGAAGGCAAAAAACCAAACTGGAAATTGACCTGACAAGACTAAATAAAGAACAATAGATATAATAACTACAAAATCCGCCAAAGGATCTAACCATTTTCCAAGATGTGTTACTTCATGAGCGAGTCGTGCAAAATAACCATCTAAGGCATCTGATAAGACCGCTAATAAAATAAGGATGCCCGTTAACCATTCCCATTCTGGTGTTGCCATAGTATATATTATGGGTATCGCCGACAAAGCACGCAGCATGCTAATTAGGTTTGCCAAGGTTAAAACCCGGCTCGGATCATTAATAATTCGATCTTTAAGATTTGGTTTTTTCTGTTTTTCCAATTTTTGTAACTATTTTTTCTTTTGCATCCAAATCTATAATTTGGTCACAAGTTGATTGAATAAAATGAATATCGTGGGAAACGATCATAAAATGAATTTTCACCATGGATTCCCGTAAAAATGATCGCAAAATTACACGTTGATTCCACCCAAGTCCAAAGGTGGGTTCGTCCAATATAAGTAAATCAAATTTACAATGAGTTAATAGGACAATAACGATGGTTCTGAGAACAGCCCATGGAAGATCAACTCCTTTTAGAGATGATACTGTTTCCCATTGAAAACCAAATCGCGCAATTCGCTTTTGAAATGTGTGGGTTAAATTTTCATCAAATAATTTATTTTCAATTAATTGGTCTAAAAATTCGCTGGGTGTTTTTAGCTGAATTAAATGTTCTGGGAATTGATCTGCATATCCAATTCTAAGATTAGTTTTTCCATCAATGGATACATCCACATGTCCTTTTTGTGGACTTAAATAACCAAAACATAATCCAGAAAATGTTGTTTTTCCAGACCCATTTCCACCTAATAATCCTATACATCGGGATTGAGTTATATTTATGTCGAAATTAGAATAAATGGGTCTGGAATTTTCATATTCAAAATGAACATCTCTAAAATTCAAAGATAAATGACCTTTAGGAATTTGGATAGGTTCATATTGTGGCAATATTATATTTTTAATATGTTCAAAGGAATCCAATTCTAAATGCCAATTTAAACCACCTAATAACAAATCTTCTTTTTCAGAACTCGCCCATACCACAATTGAGCCTGTTTCTCTTGTCCATTTTTTCAACCTTTCCATTGCGATTAGTTTATTTTCAGAAGATAAAAATGATAATCCATCATCAATAATTAATACAGTTGGATTAGATTGAATGGCCGTCGTCAAATTCAATAATTCTTTCTCGCCGCCAGATAATAAACCTGGATTCGTATTGCGACTTACACTTTTTGGAAGTTGCGAAAAACCATCTTCAATAATTGACTGTAATTCAATTGGCGGTAATCCTTTACATTCCCCGGAAAAGGCCAATTCACCATTAATCGTTCTGGCAATAATTTGATGATCTGGATTTTGATAAATTCTATAAAATGAATAATTCGATGTATCAATCTTGACGCTAAAATTATGAGAATGAGATGGACATTTTCCTTGAAAATAAGATAGCAATATACTTTTCCCTACACCACTATCTCCATAAATCAAATTGATTCCAGTGGAAAAAGTAACTTCCTTCCTATCTTGATTAAACTTGTCAAAATAAATTGAGAAATTCAATTTAATCACGAATCAAACTCCGAATAATTCTTGTTGATGAACCTAAGTTTTGATGAATGACGTTCGTTGCAGCAAAACTACTATTAAGAAAATAATCGTTATTTTCGATTAATTTTTCCAATATTAATCGAAATTCATCCCCGTTGTTAATAGTAAATCCACCACCATTATTCAAGAGTTCTTCCGCTTCGTGAGCATGGTGATATCTTGGACCAAATATCACCGGTAAACGTGCTATAGCCGGTTCCATCACATTGTGGATTCCTGTAGAAAACCCACCACCAATATATGCAATTTGACCTTGCCAGTATAATTTAGATAAAACACCAACTACGCCGACAATTACAACTGGATCATCTGATAATATTAATAATTTCTTTTTTTTATGGACAGGGACGACAATTCCCAAATCAGAAAATGCTTTTTGAATTCGCGCAATTTCAGACTCCGAAGGTTCGTGGGGTGCATATAAAATTTTATATTCGGGATGTTCATGGATGATGTCCGCTAAAATCGGTATGAGAAAAGCATCATCTTCTGAATGAGCACTTCCAATAATTATTCTTTTTTCTCGTGACAAAACAGATTGTTGATGTTCTTGGGTAAACTCATCTACAGTTTTCATAACCATATCATATCTAGGGTTTCCCAAAGCGCGTAAAATAGGTCTTTTTGAATCTCCAATAATAGATTGCATTCGAATGTAATCTTTTGTGGAGACGGTATATATTGTGGACATTGCTCGATAGACAGATTGATAAAAAGATGAAAATCCGAATTTGATTTTTAACGATCCATCTATCACTCTTGCTGCAAATATATTGGTGTGTACTTTCCTTTTATCAGCGATCCAAACCATATTGGGCCAAATGTCATAAGATGCAAAAATTATCTTTTTCGGATTTATAATTTTAAGTGCATTTCGAACGGTCCATGGAAAATCAAATGGCATATAAATCCGTAAATCAATGGCACTACTTTTTGCATTTTCGAATCCAGATGGTGATGAAAAGCTAATCACAGCAAGCGAATCTGGCTCCACTTCTTTCAATCCTTCAAGAACAGGCTTCACTTGATAAAACTCCCCAAGACTTGCTGCATGAAACCAGTATATTTCGCGAGTTGAATTATGTGACTTCATGAAGTACTTTAACTGGCTCATAGATTGAAAACGCCCACGGATCCCTTTCTGTAATTTTGCATTAAAAAGACAAAATATGCATCCAACCAAAAAGAAAACTAAATAAAAAATATTGTAAATAAAAAACCAAATAAGTTTCATTTTTATTTACCGATTAAACTGTGTAAAACTTCAGGAACAGATATGGATTCCATACATATTTGAGTTTTACGATAACATGGTCGTTTTCCATTTTGGGAACAAGGACGACACCAAATATTTTTTTCTAAATGAACTGATTTTTTTAAATGAACGCCGGCACCCGTTTGGGTTGAAGTTGGTCCTAAAATCATTGTAACGGGAATATTTAATGCTTCAGCCGCATGGGTTAAGCCAGTATCGCTCCCAATAACATGAGAAGAATTAGAGAGAATAGCTAATGCTTGACGCAGGGATGTTTTTCCAGCAAGGTTCACAACAGTCGATTCTTTTTTAGCGATTTCGAAACAAATCTTATCTTTTTTTCCTCCCAATAGTGCAACCGGTTTTCCGAGTTGTTTAATTAAATCATTATACTTGTCAGCTGACCATTGTTTCTGTTCCCATGCCGCCCCTGGTATTATGACTAAATAATCATCATAATTTATAAACTCTCGAGCCATTTTTTTTTCATGATTCGTAACAATTAGAGATGTATTGGGAATCTCATCACCTTCTTGCCATATATCACCCAAAAAGGTATGATACATTTTCATTGTTGAAAAGTCATCAGAAAATTGATTAATATGAAATTGAAATAGAATGAACCTATTCCATCTTGGCTTTTTTAATTGAAAAATGTGTGTATTCGCTCGGAGGGTAATAAAATTTGACCGAAGGGAATTATGAAGATCAAAAATAATAGTAAAATTTTGTTTTCTTATATAATCTGAGAATCTCCATAAATCAATAATCGATTTGTTTTTTCCCAGAAGAATTAGTCTGTCTATGTCCGGATGAAATTCTAAAATTGGTGCAAAATCATCTAATGTTAAAAAATGAATTTGAGCATTTGGAAATTTCTTTCGGATAGTTCGAAGTGGAGATGTAGCCAAAATAATATCCCCGATTGAACTAAATCGGATGATCAGAATTTTCTGATCAAATGGCATGGATTTATTTAACCCGAAGTGCGTTAAAGGCGACGAGATCCGACAGAGACTTTTTCACAGGTGAATCCGGGTAAAAAGAGATAGCATTCAAGGCATTATTTGAAAAATCATCTAACTTTTTCCGAGCATAATCAAATCCGCCAGATTCATCAACCATTCCTCGAATATCTAACAATATTTTTCTCGTTTTCTTTTTAACACCTAATAATTTTTTCAATTGACGATTTTCGGTTTTAGTCATGTTAGAATATGAGAATATTAACGGCAAGGTCATCATATTCTTTTTCACATCTATTCCACTATTTTTTCCGGTATCACTTTCTTTACCCAATAAATCAAAAAGGTCATCTTTTATTTGGAATGCCATTCCCAAATTATCTCCAAAACCAAAAGTCGCTTTTCTGTCTTTGGCCGTTTTTGTTGTTGTAATCGCACCGAGTTCGCAACTTGTTGCTATAAGAGAAGCAGTCTTTTGATTAATCATATCAAAATAAATTTCTTCTGTCATAGATTTGGTAATACTCTTTTCAATTTGAAGAATTTCTCCCGCACTTAATTTTTCAGCAGTATTAGAAATTTGTTCTAAAGCATCAAAATCTTTAATACCAATCATGTTAATCAGTGCTTTACTTAAAATAAAATCTCCCATTAAAACAGATATTTTATTTTTCCAAACTTGATTGATTGATGGCTTCCCACGTCGCATCGTTGCATCGTCAACAACATCATCATGAATTAATGTTGCTATATGTAAAAGTTCCATCATTGCGGCAGCACGATAACTATTCAGCGTAGGTTCTCCGCAAAGACGTGCCGATAGAATAGTTAAAATTGGACGGATTTTTTTGCCACGATTCCGAATCATATATTTAGAGATGGAATTGATAAGGCGAACTTCAGATTTTAAAGCATTTTCAAATTCCTCTTGAAAAATCTTAATGTCGTCTAAAATGGGTGCTGTAATCTGTTTAAGTGTAATCAAATCTTTATGCATAGTGATGGAGAATTTATCAAAGGTTATTAACTGGATTCAATTATGATTTCTCTCTATTCACAAGCCAAGAAACGCCAATACTTAACTCATAAAGTAAAATAAGCGGGAATGCCATAATGAGCATAGAGACAGGATCTGGTGGCGTAATGAATGAGGATAAAATCATAATAACTACTATGGAGTGTCGACGGTAATGTCTCATAAAAGGAGGTGTTAATAATCCAATTGCCGAAAGAAGCAGAGAAACAACAGGTAATTGAAAAATCAATCCAGCCCCCAACATAAGCCATGTTAGAAAGCTGAAATAATATTGAATTGAAAAATTATTCTCAACGTGCCCCGAACCTATTCCACTGAAAAATTCCAATGAAAATGGAATTAAAATATAATACCCGAAAGAAACACCAATGATGAAAGAGGTGAATGAAAAGAAAACGACAGGGAGTGCATATTTTTTTTCATTAATCTTAAGGCCCGGAGCAACAAATTTCCAAAATTGATAAATAAAGACTGGCAACGCTATAATGAATCCAGAAATGAATGAAATAAACCACTTGATTAAAAACATCCCTTGAACAGATAAGACCTGAAGAGAAATCGGGTTTGTCGTATTTTTTGTCGGATAAAGTAGGAGATTTAATATTTCGTCAATGTATCCAAAGGAGATTGCGGACCCGACAACAATAGCTCCCAAAACTTTAACCAATCGCCACCGTAACTCTTCCAAATGTTCCAAGAATCCCATTTCTTTGGGTTTTTCAGGATTCATTTATAGATTGTCCTAATAATAGTTGTGCCATTATAATTGGCGCGGATTTGATGGAATCTAAAGTTTGAGTCGCGCTGTTTAAAAAAGTTCTTTTTTCAGGTGTCCAAAATTCATCTTCTAATTGTTCGCGAATTAAATCTGAAACTCTATTCCGATATCGGCTCAATCGTCGCAAATCTAACATACCTTTTGTATCCATTAAGTTTAAATGTTCCTTAATCCCCAAAAATAATTCTACAATACCTTTCCCCTGGGTTGCTACTGTGTTATAAACAGGTGGTTCAATTTTTCCATGAGCTGAAAAATTATGAAGAATATTTTTTAATAGAGTTGCCAATCGATTCGCACCTTCACGATCAGATTTATTTATAACGAATAGATCTGCAATTTCTATCAACCCTGCTTTCATAAGCTGAATTTCATCACCCGATTCAGGGACTAAAACAACAACAGTTATATCTGCCGTTTTAGCTACATCATACTCCCCTTGTCCCACACCAACCGTTTCATATAAAATATAATCTTTACCGCTCGCTGCTAACACATCTCCAACTTCCTGAGCCCTTCGAGCGAGCCCTCCTAAATCACCATGATTTCCCATACTTCGAATAAAAACACGATCATCCCATAAATATTTATTCATACGAACACGATCGCCGAGGAGTGCTCCACCGGAAAATGGGCTTGTTGGGTCAACTGCAATAACACCAACCGATTTTTTATTTAAAAGACAAATTTCAATTAATTCATTGGTCAATGTACTTTTGCCAGCGCCAGGTGGTCCTGTAATTCCTATTCGAATCGATGAGGCGGAATGGTTATGAAGATCATGAAAAAAAGAATCAGGAACGTGGATGTTATTTTCAATTCGCGTAATTGCTTTAGAAATGGATCCCGTATCATTTTTTAAAATGCCAGGAATTAATGCATTGGGCATTTATGAATCAAACTCCTTTACAAATTTGGTATAATTTTGAATAATTAATTCTCGACCATTTCGTTTTAAATATCCTTCATTTTCTAAAATTTTTAATGCTCGAGATACTGTTTCGCGTGATGTTCCAGACATATTAGCAATATCTTGTTGAATGGGTGCTTTAGCAATTCTCACATTTCCTTTTTGGATGATACCCTGTTCATCTGCAATTCTCAAGATACATAATGCTATTCTTTTTTCAGCATCACTTAGTGATAAACTGGCAATCTGGTGATCACTTTTTCTCAATCGATGAGCCATTACTTTAAGTAACTGAATTGCAATTTGTGGATAATCCTTTATCACGAGTAAAAAATCATTTCTATTTAATGTAAGAACCTCTGTATCTTCGAGTGCAATCACATTTGCAGACCTAGATTCACCATCTAACAAAGACATTTCTCCAAAAAAATCGCCATCATTTAAAATAGCAAGAATGACTTCTCTACCCTCTTTACTTAATCGAGTAATTTTTACGCTTCCTTCTGTTACAAAAAAACATTGTTCGCCGTCGGATTCTTCTAATAAAATGAGTTGACCGGCTTCATAATGTCGAGAAATCATTTTCTCAGATATATACCCCAATTCTTTTTCTGATAAATCCCAAAAAAGTGAGACAGATTTTAAAAGTTTTATTTTCTTCATAATTAGTCTAAACGCAAGTGATTGCTATTTCTATGTTAATATTGTCGGATTACTATTGAATAACCATCCATAATTTCACACTTGAATTGTAATATTGTTTAGTTTATTTTTTTATAAACAGATGGTTGACTATGAATTTCAAAATAATGTAATTTTACGGGCTTTAAACTAAAGGAAAATTATTAAATGGATAGACATCCGCAACAAATTAAGCGAGAACGCCAAGACGTTAAAAGACGTGCAAGAAATATTGATAGCATGTCTCGTCTTCGCACCCACATCAAAAAAGTATTATCAGCAACAACAAAATCTGATGCCGAAAAAGTATACGGCCAGGCTGTAAGTGTTATTGATAAAGCCGTGAGTAAAAATCTTATTCACAAAAACACGGGTTCACGCCGCAAGGCTCTAATAACCCGACACGTTAATTCTCTGAGTTAAACGTTTTTCAGTTTTATATTTGATCACCCATCTGAGATTTGATAGTTTGGGGCTTCCTTTACTATTCTAACATCGTGTGGGTGATTTTCTTTTATGCCTGCAGCTGTAATTTGAATGAAATTTGATTTTTCACCAAACTCAGCTACGGTTTTGCACCCGCAATATCCCATAGAAGAACGAACCCCGCCCATTAATTGGTGGATTGTGTTTCGTACTGGACCACGATAGGGAACCATTCCTTCGATACCTTCGGGAACAAGCTTTGTTGCTTCTGCCCCTTCTTGGAAATAACGATCTCCGCTTCCTTTTTGCATGGCACCCATTGAGCCCATTCCTCTATAAGATTTATATTGTCGTCCTTCGTATAAAATTGATTCCCCTGGACTTTCATCCATCCCCGCAAGCAAACTTCCAAGCATGACAGAATCTGCGCCTGCCGCCAATGCTTTTGCCACATCCCCGCTGTAACGAAGGCCACCATCGGCAATCACAGGAATATCATATTTTCTAGCTATGTCAACGGCATCCATTATGGCGGTTATTTGTGGAACGCCAACTCCAGCGATGACACGAGTTGTACAACTGGCGCCAGCGCCAATTCCAACTTTTACACAATCTACTCCTGCATCAATTAAAGCTTTTGTTCCATCTCCTGTCGCTACATTTCCAGCAATGACAGCCAAATTTGAATATGTTTTCTTAATATGTGTGATTGAGTTTAAAACACCACGAGAATGACCATGTGCAGTATCTATCACAATAACATCAACTTCTGCATCCGCTAAAGCTCCAGCACGGTCGATGGCATCTTCTGAAACACCAATTGCAGCGCCAACGCGTAATCGTCCATTTTGATCCTTACACGCATCGGGATAATCTTCTTTTTTCTGAATATCTTTTACTGTAATTAAACCTGTAAGATTTCCATTATCATCCACAACTAATAGTTTTTCTATACGATGTTCCTGAAGAATTTTCTTGGCTGTTTCCAATGATGTACCCGTTGGAACTGTGACCAAATTTTCTGAAGTCATTTGATCCGAAACTTTAAGAGAATTATCCGTTTCGAAACGAATATCCCGATTGGTTAAAATACCTACAAGGCGATCATCATCTACCACAGGAAGTCCACTAATTTTAAATTGGGACATAATTAGTTTAGCGTCGGCTATGGTTGAATTCTGATTCACAGTAACTGGATTCAAAATCATTCCACTTTCAGATCGCTTAACGCGATCAACCATTTTGGCTTGATCTTGAATAGTTAAGTTTTTATGAATAATACCCATTCCGCCTGTTCGTGCCAACGCAATGGCCATATCTTTTTCTGTTACGGTATCCATTGCGGCACTTAATATTGGAATATTTAATGCAATTTCTTTTGTTAATCTTGTCTTTAAGTTTACATCTCGAGGTAATACGGTTGATTTTTGCGGTACAAGAAGTACATCATCAAAGGTGAATGATTGTTTAAATGGGGGTCGATTTTTCACAACTACTCCAATGGAAGTTTATTTGTTACGGCTTTAAGTAAATCACCGGTTTTAATTAGGTCGGCAATCGTTTCAATTTCCGTCGAGAGTACCCGATCGCCAGATTCATAATTACAGACAGATTTTAAAATTTCTAAAACTGGATTTGTCCCTTTACCGGACTTTGCATTAGGCGATGCTATTTGATTTGCAGCACCAGCAACCATCAGTTCAATCGCGAAAATCCATCTTAAATTATTTTGAATGTGTAAAAGTTTATTTCCAGCCCAAGGTGCCATGCTCACTAAATCTTCTTGCCCTCCGGAGGTGGGGAGTGAATCAACACTTGCAGGATGGGACAACGTTTTATTTTCTGATGCCAATGATGATGCCGTTACGTGGGCAATCATATAGCCTGATTCAACTCCGGGCGTTTTGGTAACAAATGGTGGGAACTCACCTTCTACTCCTTTCATGAAAAAATGAGTACGACGTTCTGAAACTGCACCCAATTCAGAAAAAGATATAGCCAAGAAATCTAATGCTTGCGCTACATGTTCTGCATGGAAATGTCCAGAACTAACAACATCGCCGTTTTTCAAAACAATTGGGTTATCACTCACACTATTAATTTCGTTATTAATGATTTCTGCGG
Source organism: Fidelibacterota bacterium (assembly GCA_018674095.1). Taxonomy (GTDB): domain Bacteria; phylum Fidelibacterota; class Marinisomatia; order Marinisomatales; family UBA1611. The sequence goes on along the minus strand of JABHAX010000227.1, from coordinate 14,238 downwards.
CTTGAGTAAACCCATCTCTACATGCACCATGAATATGGGGAATACAGCGGAAACTATATGGATCTTGAACTTTGCCGCAATTCGTATGAGATTGAACGATTTTGCTCCCATTAAGGAGCTTGTATACATTCCGTGCAGAAGTCTGCTGCCCCGGATGCGCTTTTAATTCATGAATCTCTTTTTGAAATACTTTTCGACTTGCAAAACTATTTTCTACGGAAAGTGCCCCTGCAATATCGGCAGTTTTTAAAAGTGATTCGCCATCTAGTAATGTTTTAATTGCCAAAGCTGTGGAAACTTGGGTCCCATTAATAAGGCTTAAACCTTCTTTAGGGTAAAGGTCGAGCGCTTTTACTCTTGCTTTTGAAAGAGCCGTTTTGGTTTTCATTTTTTTACCCTCGTAAAAAACAAAACCTTCACCGATTAACGCTAAAGCCATATGCCCTAAAGGTGCTAAATCACCACTAGCACCAACCGAACCCTTTTCTGGAATAACTGGTAAAATATCTTTATTTAAAAATTGTACAATCTTTTTTGGAAGATCAGGGCGAATTCCGCTATACCCTTTTGAATAGGTTAAAAGCTTTAAAACAAGAATTGAACGAACAAGCCCTAACTCCAATGGTTTTCCTACTCCTGAAGCATGACTTCTAACCAAATTAAGTTGTAATACTTTTTGGTCTTTGGGCTCAATTTTGATATTGCTCAGATTCCCAAATCCAGTATTAACGCCGTAAATCGTATTTCCTGAATTAATTTTGGAAATCAAACGCTCGTGAGACCGCTGAAGATTTTTTATGGAATCATTTGTAAGCGCAACATGTATAGGCCCATCAAAAAGATGGGCAAAATCTTTATAAGAAAATGTACCGGTTGATATACGTAGGGTTACCATCAGTGAATTTAAGATTCGTGATCATTTTTTTCCAAAGATTGTTCGAGAATTTTTCTAAGAAAAATATAATTATACTGTAACAATTTTATCCAATGATTTAAGAGTCGTAGTACCTAGACAAGTTTCTCGAGAAATAGTATTTTTTATCAGATAACGAGATATTTGATTAATATAATATTCTTACCGAATCGAATCCATTTCTGAAAAAGGGGTCATTTCAACAGGTAAAGACCGAGCGAAAATTGATCCATATCTTTTTGTCACAATTCGATTATCGAGACAAATAAATTTGCCTGAATCGTAAGTTGTACGAATCAATCGGCCGAATCCTTGACGAAATCGAATAGCCGTTTCCGGTAGAGAATATTCCATAAAGCTGTTTCCACCCTGTCGACTGATAAATTCTGAATAAGATTTTACAAGCGGTTCTGATGGCACGTCAAAAGGTAGTTTTACCAAAATTAATATTTCTAAAAGGTCGCCTGGAAGATCTACACCTTCCCAAAAACTATTCGTTCCAAATAAAATCCCGTTAGGATGCTGATGCATTGCTTTGATTATACCCGGGCGAGACGCGCCTCGTATTTGCGCAAATAAAGGTAAGTCACGACCTCCGGGTTTATCTTTTAAATAATTTGCGGTATCAGTTAATGCTTTTCTTGAAGTAAATAAAACCATAATCCTTTTACCAATGGTTTTATGTAAATGATGTACAAGGTCTCCAATCATAGTTGGATCATTCGATATTTCCCGTGCTCCGCCATATTGGTGATACGTGACTTGTTCATTATAAAGAAACGGACTTAAGAATTCTTTCGTTATTACTGAATCAAAATCATCCAAGCCTACTCGTCTTAAAAAATAATCAAATGAATTATTCACTTTTAATGTAGCTGATGTGAGAAAACAATGGTCGAATCGTTTAAAGAATTTCCCATTAAGTGTTTCAGCAACATCCACAAGAGACGCATGAAGAGAAAGAATAAGTTTTTCTTTAGCAGTGTGTGGATTCCGATATTCACCTTCCATCCAATAAACCCAATCAGAATCTTGATTTTCTGTGAGTCTTACAAGAGATGTCATTAATCCACTTGAAGTTTCCAGTCCTCTATCCAAAACAGAATGCAAAACTGGAAAATCTGTACGAGATGGATCCATTTCTAAAACAGCTTTCCGTATTTTATCTAAAATCGAGAAAACATTTTCAAGGTTTTGTTTCATATCGTACAATTCTAATGTTAATGGAGCATACACTTTTTCTAATCGACCTAAAATCGGTTTATCCTGATAAGCTTTTGCCGGTGTAAATCTATTATGATTATCTTCGGATAATGCAAGCATGAAACTTTTCAGACACTTTTGAGCTTTTTTAACTGCATCCTTCAAATCGTCTCGAAGATTAGTAATACCCGGTTCAATTTCACCAATTTTGTGAAGTATATTATTCCAACGTGCAGATCTTGGAAAAGACGGATCCACAGTTTGTAGAAGATACGAGACGCTCTGCTCACTCCATTCAGTTTTAAATTGATCATAAGCAGATTTGACTAGATTATGTGCCTCATCAACTATAACGGAATTATAATTTGGCAAGAAACCAGGTTGAGATGCATCTGTCATAAGGAGTGAATGATTTACAACAATGATTTGAGCATTAAAGATGGCTTTTTTTAATTTCCCATAATAACACCCATCATGATTTTTACAAATTTCACCGGTACAAAAACCGGGTTCACTTGAAAAAGCTGATTTGAGCCATGTTCGACGAGAATTAAAGAATCCAGAGCATTCTGATAAATCACCAGTTTTTGTCCATTGCATCCAAAATAATAATGGAATTAATGCTTCAACATCTAAACCATCTAAAGTTCTTGAATCGGAAATGAGCCAATTAAAACGTGTTTTACAAATATAATTTGTTCGCCCTTTCATCATAACAGCTTTAATTGGAACGTCCAATGTTTCGGCTAATTGGGGAAGATCTTTATAAAATAATTGATCCTGTAAATGTTTTGTGTGGCATGCCACTAAAGTCGGGCCTTCATCTTCTACATTCACTGAATTTTTGAATGCACCAAAAAGATACGCCATGGTTTTCCCCATCCCGGTTCCAGCCTCCACAACACCGGCACCTTTTTCTATCGTTAACATTTCTTCTGCAAGGGATGCGTATTTCGCCTGATTTGGTCGGCTCTCAAAATTTGGATGAACATTTTTTAAAAGTCCCACGGGACCAAAAACATCATCAGCACTAATTTGGCGAATATCTCGAGTTCCATCGCAACGAAAGGTATTCCATTTAAAATCATGCTCAAACTTGGATTGCATTAATCCAGATTTCAGATCTCCACGTCGAGTCAATTCATTGCCCAAATCAACAAATAATTTCTGATTTGGAATTCCAGTTCCCTTTGTAAGTGCAATCACTTTTGAAATCAATTCTAATGGATATGCAGCTAATTCATCCAACATTTCCAAAAAGATGAGCCCCGTATTTTCTGTATCCTTTTCTGCTCGATGAGATCCTTTTGAAGAAAGCCCAAAATATTCTGATAATGCACCTAAATTAAATACGGGTTGTTCAAATAAAATGCTTCTAGATAATTGGAGCGTATCATATTTAACGTGCTCTTTATCATCTCGTCCTAAGCGAGAACAAAGTTGGGCTAAGAATTGTACATCAAAATGAATATTGTGTGCAACCAAGGGGTCATCACCCAGAAAATAAAGAAAATCATCAATGATAGTTTCTTCAGTTGACGCATTTCGAACCATTTTATTTGAAATCCCAGTGATTTCAGTTATCATCCCTGAAATCGGTCTTTCCGGATTGATCAAATGAACAAATCGTTCGGTGATTTCTCCATCAACAAATCGAATGGCTGCAATTTCGATTATTCGATCATTATAAGGATCCAATCCTGTTGTTTCAAAATCAAATGCGGTAAACCTAGATAAATTAAATATTTTGAGTAGTTCTTTTCTGTTCAAGAGAGATTCCAATTATAAAAATAATATTTTTAAATAAAATAAGGGTCCACCTAATTCATCTTTCGGAATTTCGTTCAATAACATTCCTGAGATTATATGTTGGACTTCTTCGTTTCGAGCGGCACGATTAATAACAAAATTCAGAAGAAATTGAGATCGTGCCATACTTTGGAGTTTGGTACTTGTTTTTAATTCTTTTCCAATTTCACCCCAAAGTAATGCATCGTATTCAGCAAGAGCGCTTTCGGAATAATCACCCGAGACTTTGGATTTTGCAGCAATTTCCATGGCATATTTTCCTGAGACCATCGCATTACCAATACCTTCTCCAGTGAATGGATCAATAAGTCCCGCAGCATCTCCCAATAATAAAAAGCCATTCCCATGATTTTTTCTATGTTTACTACCAACAGGTAAATTCCATCCAACAGGTTTTTCTAATTGCACTGCGTCCGAAAACCTTTCTTTAAAATAATCTGACTGAGTGATTTCATCCATGATTTGTCGAAGGGTTCGTCTTTCTTTTTTCATATCACTTTTACTCAGACCAACCCCAATATTTGCTTTTCCATTTCCAGCAGGAAAGAGCCAAAAATAACCAGGATTAACTTCTTTAACATAATGAAGCTCAATTTGATCTGTTAAATCTTTCACACCTTCGTAATAACAACGGACGGCTACGGATGTGTTATCCATATCCATCTCATATAATCCTAACTTTCTTGCTACAATTGAATTATAACCATCGCACCCTAAAATGAGTGGGGCATGGAATTCTTCCAATTCCCCAGTCTTAGATTTCCCGCGAACACCAACAACTTGGTCTTCATCAAGAATTATCTCTTTTACAGAAAACCCTTGTCGCGAATCCGTAACTTCATTTGCTTTTTCGAATAAATAATTATCAAAGATTTGTCGAGGTATAACAAATCCTTTTTTAATTTGATCCTTATTTTTTGAACCTAATAAATTTATATCAAATTGTTTATTGTTTGGACTACCAAATGTGATTCGATTTATTTCGGCACCTTCAAGTTTTGCCACTTCATCCAATATCCCAAGTTCATTCATGATTCGAACACTTTTTCCAGAAAGAGCGTCTCCACAAATTTTATCTCTGGGGAAAACTGCTTTATCAAGAAGGATACAGTTTAATCCCATTCGGTTAGCAAATAAGGCTGCAGTTGCCCCAGCCGGACCGGCACCTACAATGATAACATCATAGCTCATTAAATGTTATCCGAAAAATCAACGCCGAAGGAAGGATATACAATTCCGTAACGAAAATAATTTACAATTCGTAAAGTATAAAATAAAATTGCCAATGGGATAAGAAACCAGGGTGCACGAACACACAAAAACATGGCAAAAATAAAGAGTGGATAAAATCTTGCCCGTTGCAAATGACGAACATGACTTGGCCATAAAAGAGCTATCAATGGAAATGGAACAGATACAATCCCTGCAGATGTAATAATTGGATCATCAAAATAAAATCCTAACAGAATTGCTATGCAAAATAACCCAACAGAACTCATTAAAATTGGCTGTTTATTATTCCAATGAAAATTTACCCACACACCTTTTGTTTTATCAAATTCAATAATAAACTGAAAAATTGCTAAACCACCTAAAAATGCAGCTAAATAAGGCAAAAGTTTTACTAAATCAAATAATGTATTATTGATATTGGTCCAACCAATCAGTAAAAATAATAACGCTAATCCAAAATGAGATGCATATTCTTTTTCATTAAGTCTTTTTTCCCCAGGAAACCAAAGTCTTTTAGGATGTAAAAATAGATAAAAGAGTAATGTGGATAAAAACAATTTGATCAGTCCCAAAAGCCAACCATTCCATTCCCAATATACAAATCTGTTCACCAATCCAATTTGAAGAACGATCCCTGCTACCGTCAGTGTCCATATTGTAAATAACTGAATTAATCCCTGCGCATCCAATACAATACCAAATTGAGATAATGGATGTCGCCATTTATTAAATAGTTTTGATTTTGGGGGAAAAAGCCTTTCTACTATCATAAATTATCCTATAATTGGTGTACCGGTTATGGTTGCAATAATTTCATTGATAAGAATAAAGCCAACTACGGTGGCTGAAACCAAAAATAAAATCCGTACAAATGTTGCATTCACTTTAGGGTTTTTCATTCCCACAACCATTTCAGAAATAAAATTGGGAATGCCCCAACGAACTAATACGAAAACACCAGTCAGCATCCCGCCAATTGGGAGCATATATTTTGAAGATAAATAATCTAACACGTCAAAAAAGCTCATTCCTGCAAGTGCCGTAATATTATAAGTCCCCATAGATAATGAACACAAAGCGCCTACACCCGTTATTACGGATCCAAAAATGATGGTTGCCTTTTGTCTGCTCCATCCTTTTTCATCAATAAAATAAGCAGTTATAACCTCTAAAATAGAAATGGCCGATGTGAGTGCTGCCATAAACAATAGGAAGAAAAATAGAGTTCCCCATATTGCTCCCCCAGCGATTTCTGGAAATATAGTGGGGAGAACTACAAATATTAAACCAGCACCTTCTCCCGGATTTGCACCCATGGCAAATACAGTTGCGAAAATAGCCACGCCTGCCATCAATGCAATAACCGTGTCTAAAAAGATAATCCATAAAGCGGACGATAAAAGATTTTGGTCATTTCGTAAATAGCTTCCGTATGTGATCATTGTTCCCATTCCCAAACTAAGTGTGAAAAATGAATGTCCTAGGGCTAACACGATGCTCGATGCGGTTAAATCATCAAATTTGGGCTTGAAAAGAAAATCAATTGCTTGCATTCCATTTGGTAGCGTGAGCCCCCGAATCATTAACATAATTAGGATTATTAAAATTGCAGGCATCATAACTTTCGTCCATTTTTCGATGCCACCTTTTACACCTTGAATAATAACGACGATGGTGATGGCCATAAAAATGACTTGCCATAGGATGGGCGCTAAAGAACCCGAAATAAAATTGGTAAATAATTTCCCGGATAATTCTGGATTTCCAGCCAATTCATTAAATCCACCCGTCAAGGAAATGAGCGTATATTTTAATGTCCAACCTCCTACTACACCATAAAAAGAAAGAATCACAAATGCAGATGCTACACCTAACATTCCAACCCATTTCCAATTGGACTTTGGCGCAATAGTTTCAAAAGCGCCCACGGGACTCAATTGTGTTTTTCGACCGATTACAAATTCTGCGATTACGATTGGAAGCCCCACAACGAGAATACAAATCAAATAAACGAAGGTAAAGGCTCCACCCCCGTTTTCACCTGCCATATGCGGAAATTTCCAAATATTGCCTAAACCAACGGCTGAGCCGGAAGCCGCAAGAATAAATCCAAGTCTTGATCCCCATTGTTCTCTATTCTGCATTATTTTTATCTTCCTTCTTTTGTCTTTCTATTGGGCTATCCATAAGAATTTCAAATTCTTGTAAATGCGCATCTACGATGGCATCAATCATTCCAAAAACGTAAATAAACCCAATCCACCAAGCATATTTATTTCTCATTTCAAGATATCGATATTTACTTTTGGGATAATTCCCTTGTTCATGATTATTGTAAATAAATTTATTTTCTTTCCACGATTCATAGGCAGCTATTTCTAATCCAATAAACAGAGCGGATTTAATCCATTTCCCATTATAGGCTTGCCCCATTCCAGGAACTAACGAAAACCAAAAAGCTGTTTTTGGATCTTTTGGGTTGTCAATTTCCGGAGATGCATAAAGTAGGTTCACCAAAATAAAAAATAATATAATCCAATGTTTTGTCATTGTTTTAAACAAAAGCAATACATTCTATTTCTACTTTTGCGCCTAATGGCAATCCTGATACTTCTACTGTTGATCTTGCCGGATATTCTACGCCACCAAAGAAAGCTTTAAACGATTCATTCACACAATTAAATCCTCTCAAATCTGTAAGGAAAACAGTCAATTTAACGATGTGAGATTTATCCACGCCTGCAGCACGAAGAATTTCATCAATATTTTGTAATGCGCGAAATGTTTCTGTTTTAATACCACCTTCAATAAGTTTTCCTTTATGTGGATCAATTCCAATTTGTCCAGCCGTGTATATAAATCCTTTGGATTGAACTGCTTGATTATAGGTCCCAATTGCTGCCGGAGCATTTAGCGTGTGAATTATTTTTTTCATGATAGATCGAACCTCTTTTCTAAACAAATACAAGGTAAACCTACATCTGGATTTAATTCACGATGTGCAGCATTATCAAATTCTCGCAAAAAGAATTCGCCAACTGCAGCTACAGTAGATTCAAATAAATGTCCGCCTTTTGTATTCATATCATGATTTGATAAAACGACATGGGCGTGTACAAAAGGTTCACCATCCTTTAAAGTTACGTTCCCTTCAAAACTAATCAATTCCCAAACATCGTTAAATGGTTTCCGAATATATTCTTTCGCAACTGTATCATAAGCTCCTAATTCAGTTTCTTTTACAGCACCAATACCGGATATTTTCGCATTTCTTATTCCCTTTTCAACACAAAATTGAGTCAGGATATTCATAATTTTTTCATTTTTTTCTATATGGATAAAATAATCATTTCCGACTTGTTTAAATTGCATAAGATTTATCCTTCTAACGTGTATTTAATTAATACTATTGTTTGTTCCATTGCACTTTCTAATGAAGAATTATCTCGTCCGCCTGCCGTAGCAAGATGAGGTTTTCCGCCACCACCCGCACCCATAAATCCACCAATTTCTTTTGCAAGGTTTCCTGCATGAATTCCTGTTTCATTTAACGATTTTGAAACAACCACAACTGCAGATGGTTTATCATCCCCTTTCATAAACAGAACGCCAATCCCGTTTTTTAATTGGTTAAAAAGTTGATCACCCAAATTCTTTAATTCATTCATAGATTTACAATTTACTTGATTAACTACGAGAAGTGACTTACCTATGGATATTGCATTCGCCATAAGATCAATATCAATAGAAGTTTGACTATTTTTCTGATTGAGCTTTTTTTCGAGTTCTTTTTTTTCTTTCAATAACCCTTCAATTCTATTTGGGATTTCAGATTGCGATGTGTTTAATATGTGTTGAATATCTTTCAGTATAGTAGAGTCATGTTGCATTTTTTCAATAACTTTTTTTCCCGTCAATGCAACAATTCGTCTAACACCTGACGATAAAGAAGATTCTTCTGTAATCTTAAAAGACCCTATAGCACCGGTTCGCTCAACATGAGTTCCTCCACAAAGTTCCATGGAGTAATCCCCGACTTGAACTACACGAACTTCATCACCATATTTTTCGCCGAACAGGGCTTCGGCACCATCTGCACGTGCATCATCAAAAGATTTTAGTTTAATATCCAAAACAATATTATTTAATATTTGCTCATTCACTAAAGATTCTATTTTTTGAATCTGATTCGAATCAATTTTTTCAAAATGTGTTAAATCGAATCTTAAATAATCGGAATGAACCAATGACCCTGCTTGATTAACATGATCACCAATAACCAGTTTTAATGCTTTATGCATCAAATGCGTAGCGGTGTGATTATTCTTTATTGATTGTCGCCGCTCTTTGTCAACTTGACACAGCACAGAAAGTGTTTTATTAAAAGTGCCTTCGCACAAATGGATAAATGAATCATTTTCCCTTTTCACATCAAGAACGACCAGTTCAATCCCATCGCCAATTATCGATCCAGTATCAGCAATTTGTCCGCCGGATTCGGCATAAAAAGGTGTTTGATCAAATATGAGCAATATATGCTTACCTTGATTGGCATAACGACGAATTTGAGATTTAGATGCTAATGTCTCATATCCTAAAAATTTAGAATCTGGACCTTCTGAAACAATTTCCCATTCTAAAGTATCGGATTCAACTTTGAATTTTCCAGCTTTCTTTGCTCGTTTTTTCTGGTCCGTCATTGCAGAATTAAAACCAACTTCATCCACTGTCAAATCCCGTTCCCGAGCCATCAGTTGAGTTAAGTCTAAGGGAAATCCATAGGTATCGTATAATTTAAATACTTCAGCTCCACCGATCTCATTTCCGACCAATGTTGAAACGATTTTGTCGAAATGATTCATGCCACGATCTAAAGTTTGGTTAAAAGATAATTCTTCAGCTCGAATTACTTTTTCAATATGGGGCTGACATTCAAGAACTTCTGGGAAAACATCCCCAATTATTTCACCAACTGTAGAAACTAATTTATACATAAACGGATTATGTAAACCTAACATTCTACCGAATCTCGCTCCTCTTCGTAAAATTCTACGTAGAACATACCCACGTCCTTCGTTTAAGGGTAATGCACCATCAGCGATAGAAAAACACAACATCCGAATATGATCAGCAATGACTCGAAATGGGATAGGATTTTCTGAATATCTATGATCAACCATTGATTCAATTTTATTAATTATTGGTAAAAATAAGTCCGTATCATAATCACTCGTCTTACCTTGCAAGATGGTAGCAATCCGTTCAAGGCCAGCTCCTGTATCAACATGTTTTGCTGGTAATTTTTCGAGAGTTCCATCTGCCATTCTATTATTTTGAATAAAGACAAGATTCCACAACTCCCAATATTGGTCTGAACTATTTACACCATTAGAATTTTGATTTTCAGGATCATCACCAATATAGTAATGAATTTCTGAGCAAGGGCCACAAGGTCCAGTTTCGCCCATTTCCCAAAAATTGTCTTTTTTTCCGCATCGAAGAACACGGTCTGGGGAAATATCTGTTACCTCCGTCCAAAGATTAAATGATTCATCATCATCTTCATAAACGGTTGCCCAAAGACGGTTTTTGTCTAATTTCCAAACATTGGTAAAAAGCTCCCAAGCCCACTGAATTGCTTCTTTTTTATAATAATCTCCGAATGACCAATTACCCAGCATTTCAAAAAATGTATGATGAAATGTATCTACGCCAACTACTTCAAGGTCATTGTGTTTTCCTGAAACACGAATACATTTTTGACTATTAACAGCGCGAACGTATTCAGGTTTTAGTTGATCTAAGAAAATGGGTTTGAATTGATTCATCCCAGCATTCGTGAATAGCAAAGTGGGATCATCATTTGCTACAACAGGCGAACTTCGAACAAAATGATGATTTTTATCCTTAAAATAGTCAATAAAGGATTGTCTGATTTCTTTTGTTTTCATTGAATAATTTAAAGGTGGCTCAAAATGAAAAACTTGTTTCAAAACTTGTCATATTCACCATTTCATCTTCACCTAAAACATCGCCATTTCCATCTAAGTCAATAAATGTTCGTCTAAAAATATAAGTCAAAATCATTCCATTACCCAATTTGAGCCCAACGTTGTATCCCATCATTGTTGATTCAGAATATTCAAAATCAAATGGGTTTGGAACGTTTCTTTGTTGATAAAACCATGAAGCGGTTTGGATTTTGCTAATCGGTTTTTTCAATTTCAAGGTTGCAGTAAAACTTTGATTAGATACATCTTCAAAAATATTTTTTGTTTTATTATATTGATCTCCTTTCAAATTCTGAAATTGTAATCCCGATTCAAATAAAACTCCCATATCTAGTTTCATGGACGAAAAGAAGCCGTTTTGTTTGCCAAATATTCCCAACTTACTGGCCTTCGTTATAATATTGCCCTGATAACCAGAAATACTTTGAAAGGTTGCACGTTCTATTTCGTAGGATCGATTAAAATATCCAAATTCAAAATTCCCTTTAGGGACCATTCGAAATTCCAGATTAAATGATGCGGGACCCAAACGAGCAGAAAGCCCTAAAGGAATAATACCATATCCAACATCTTCGCGAGTGCCATCAATAGGATTTGTTGTATTACCCAAGAGTGTAGCATATTGTGCATAGATATCTAATGAAACTAAACCATCACGAAATAATGGCATTCCAACGTCTAATGCGAATGAGTTTATCCCTTCCGCCTCTTCATTAATATTCAAAGGATCTGGTTTAGTTTGGATATCGTCATCTAAAACAATAGTTGTATCCAAATTCCATCCTGGAATATGAGAGTCCAATGTATCCGTAATTCCATCTCCGTCAATATCCCACTCTAATTCATCACTATCAGCTAAGCCATCTCCGTCACTATCTAACCAAAAATCTTTATTATTCGGAAAATCATCAACAAGATCTGGACGACCATCACCATCATCATCTCGTAATCCTAAATATTGATTTCGATCACCAGCCCAAGAGAATCCACCTGTAAATCCATTTGAGATTGGAGCTGAAACTCGGAAACCTCCCACACCCATATTTTCTTTAAAATCATTTGTAAACCCATACAAAGTGAGTCCCATTGTTCGAGAAACAAATTCCATCCCCACTTTCCGAACCTGAGGATATAATAGCGTATTGGTATAATGACTTATCAAAATCCCATAACCCATGGTCACATTATCAAGTGCTCCTACTTTTAAATAGCTTCCACTATATCTACTTCCATATTTAATATAATAAATTTTATCGATGAGGGAGTTTTTTACTTTTTCACCCGTGGAAAAATCCCATTCATCATCGTGAATATTCCCATCTTGGTCAATGTAGAAAACAAGATCTAACGCAATGGATAATTTTCCGAAGGGTAACACGGGACGAAGGGCAATTTGGTTCCAAAGTTTACCATCGATGGTAACAGCACCAAAAGCACCTTGCATAGACCTACCCGATTGAGCGAATAAGATTGGCGCCATTAATAAGATTAGAGTTAGTGTGGATTTAAAACGCATTTAATAGGATATTTCAGATTAGAAAATTACCCAGCACCTTCTATTTGAACAAAGGGTAAATAACAGAATAAAGGTCTTTTCCAACAACCAAATCAAACAGGAAACATTCAGTTGGGAAAATTGTTAAAACGAAGCGTTAAATTCTAGAATAGGATTGATAAGATTGAACTTTAAAAACCTAAAATACCAAATACTTTTTATTCTAGTACCTGCAATGGCTAGTTCTCAAACAAGTCAATTAGAATCAATTGATATAATGTCAATGGCCAATGGTATTGTATTGACGCTGGAAATGGATTCAATTCCTAAATCAGAAAATTTTACTGCTTGGCAAGCCAACTCAAATTGGTTTTATATTACTTTGTACAACGTTAAAGGAGATTCGAGTCAGTTGAGACCCAAAAAGCTCCCGGACAGTATTCGAGATTTTCAAATAATTAGTACAAATGAATCGATACAATTGGGATTACGATTATTTGAGCCAATAGAGAATCATGAATTCTCCTCTTCTGAAGATGAAAATTTGATTGTAGCATCTCTACATTATTCGAGAGTATATCTTGCACAACTGGACACAATAGAAAAAATGGAATTGGGAAAAGAACGGTTTCAATTCAAATCATCGTTTAGAGATTGGCTCTATCATACCGGAAGAGGTTTGACGGTTACGGGGCTATTAAAGGATTCTGACAACAGGATGAATTTGCAAACGCAAATTGGATTAGGATTAGTTGTGAGCACCTATTTCATGGATTTAATTTGGTAAACTTATGAAAGAAAATATTTTATTCTTTGCAATTATCTGGGCAATAGTTTTTGTGGTTATGGGATTATTTATTAGATTTAAGTTTAAAGATAAATTTGATGAACTGGACGATTAAACCACTTCTTTTTCTATTAATATGTTCACACCTCTTCAGTGGTGAATATTCAATAAAAGATTCTTATAACTCATTATTTGAGTCGTCCTTCCCCATTCACGCTACACTTCATATCAATAATTTGATTCGAAAAGGCGCCACCGAATTGACTGACGAAGAAAAAGAGCGATTAAGTGAAATTGGGCTTTCCTTCAAAGGGAATAAAATAATTTCTGTTAAGCCTACCGATTTGGACCAGTATTATGAAACTGACCATTTTAGAATCCATTTCACTCTGGATGAATCATCTAATGATGCCGTGGAAAATGAAGATTATGTAGTTAGCATGGGTGAAGTTTTTGAAAATGTTTGGTCCTTCCATATTGATTCCATGGGATTTGATCCTCCGCCCATTAATTCCAATAACAACCACGACCTTTATGAAATTTATCTCCTATATTTATCTCCACAATATTTTGGAGTAACCCATGGAGTACCAAACGGCTCATCTTGCCATGGGTATATTGAAATGCGGAATTCTTATTCTGCTACCCAATTTAATGACCATACGGAATTGGAGAATATTCAAGTAACAGCTGTCCATGAATTTTTTCACGCTATCCAATTTGGATATAATTGTTACGAAGAATTTTGGTATATGGAAGCAACCGCCACCTGGAGTGAAGATGAATT
>JABHAX010000226.1 GCA_018674095.1 Fidelibacterota bacterium | reverse complement strand
TTTGGTCAATCTAATATTAAGAATGATGAAATTTTTACAATTGTAGATCGACTTTTCAATGTTGTACCGGATGTATTGCAAGAACATGGTAAAGCAAAAAATCCTTGGCCCAATGTTGATGCTGCTTCTGGTTCATTGTTATATTATTATGGATTGAAAGAATTCAATTTTTACACAGTTCTTTTTAGCATTTCTCGTACCATGGGTATGATATCACAAATGGTTTGGGAACGTGCTTTAGGTATTCCAATCACTCGTCCAAAATCTGTAACTACCGATTGGATTAAACAAAGCGTTTAACTTGTTTAAGAATATAAATGGAATAAGTGTTGGATTTATCTTTTTGATCCAAGTCATCTTTGCAAGTGATGTATATCAATCTGTTCGTGTATTTAATCCTACATCTGAAACATTAGAAATTGTTGGGAAAGCAGGGATTCCGTTGGACCATATTTCAGGTAAAAAAGGGTACTTTATTGATGTAACAAGTACGGAAGACCAAACAATATTTTTAATCTCCCATGGAATAAATATTGAAATATTAATTCCGAATATGACCCAACATTATCGCAAAAGAAATATTCCATCTTCATCACGTGAATTTCCACTCGGATCCATGATGGGAAATTATACTTTAGATGAATTGAACGATCGGTTTGATGAACTTCAAGCCGCTTATCCAGAAATAATTTCGGAACGAGTAATTTTAGGGCAATCAGTTGAAGGTAGAGATATATGGGCTTTTAAGGTGTCTGATAACCCTGAAGAAGATGAGGATGAACCGGAAGTTTTATTTACATCCTTAACCCATGCTCGTGAACCGGTTGGGATGATGAATCTTATTTATTTTGTTCAACTTCTAGGCGAAAATTATGGAACGGATTCAGAATTAACATTTTTAGTGAATGAACGAGAGATTTGGTTTATACCTATCGTTAACCCCGATGGCTACGTTTACAACGAAACCATTCAGCCGAGTGGTGGTGGTATGCATCGCAAAAATAGATTGGATACGAATTGTGGTAATGATACGGGACGTGGCGTTGATTTAAACAGGAATTATAGTTATGGGTGGGGTGCCAATAATACTGGTTCATCACCAGACCCATGTTCTGCAGTTTATCGTGGAGATTCTGCATTTTCTGAACCGGAAACTCAATCTGTTCGTGATTTTGTTATTGACCACGAGTTTATGAATGTCATGCATTATCACACATACACAAACGTTTATATCCATGCATTTGGTGATGCGAGTTTGCCAGATGAACCCGATTTAACGACACATAGAGATATTGGCAATGAAATGGCTCGATACAACGGATATCCCGTTGGGACTGGATTTGAATTGATAGGCTATACGGTAAATGGCGATGCAGTTGATTGGAGTTTTGGTGATCAAGAATTAGTGGCATTTACGCCAGAAGTTGGATCTTATTCACAGGGCTTTTGGCCATCAGAAGATGATATTTTGTCTTTATGTGAAGATCAAGTTCACCCCAATAAAATATTCTCATTTGTGGCTGGCGCCGATTTGATTTTAGTCGAAGCTGAATTTGGTCAGAATTTCTATTACGCTGGAAATGATTTTGAGTTGGAATTTGAAATCCAAAATCGAGGGTTAACTGATTTGAATCAAGAAATCCAAATTGAAATTTTACCTTTAAATGATTGGGCGATTATTCCCCAATCGAATTATGTTATTAATGGATTAAATGCCCGTGAATCTGGAGAAATTAATGTAGGTGTATCCTTAGCAATTGATGCACAAAATGGTTTTTTTACGGGGCTGATAGTTTCTATAGAGAGCCCTGGCACTTTTACTCGACAAGATACTATTAATATATTAATCGGTGAACCAGAAATTTTATTTTTTGATGGATTTGAGAATGAGATTTCAAATTGGTATGTGACGGGTGATTGGGGATTAACAACGGATGCTTCAACTGGGGATTATGCAATGTCAGATAGTCCGAATGGGGATTATGATGAAGGACAAGAATCTGTTGCAGAAATTGAAATTGAGTTAAATTTATCAAAACTCTCTATTCCAACGGTAACATTTACTGCATTTTGGGATATTGAATCCAATTGGGATTTTGTACGATTTCAAGCGGATGTAGATGGACTTGGATGGGTGAGCCTTGCAGGTAATTTCACAGAATCTGGCTCGGGGCAACCCGCTCAACCCATAGATGAACCTGGATATGATGGACTTCAAGAAGATTGGGTATCAGAAACTGTTGATTTAGATCAATTAGATAACAGTCAGATTTCGGGATTCCGATTCATTCAAACTTCAGATAATTATGTT
>JABHAX010000225.1 GCA_018674095.1 Fidelibacterota bacterium | reverse complement strand
GGATGGCCAGTCCGATCACTAATCGCTGTTGCGAGCCCAATTTTGTCCGTCACTTTTCCAGGATTGACTGATAAAGTATAATGAATAATATTCCGAGTGAAGGGTCGGTCTTCCCGATCAAAAATATTCCCACGATTAGCTGGAAGATTTTGTTTTTTCTGGGATTGTTTAATGACCGCTAATTGATATTGCTCACCATTGAGAACTTGTACTTGAAATAATCGGATACACAGACCAGCCCAAGCAAGCAGTATAATCCCAGCAAGGAAGGTAATCCGTGTACGATATTTCAAGTAGGTTTTGGTCATAGTGTGCCGGGCATAGAATGATCAAGCGTGATCCGTAAAGTTTCAGGTTGGGTATAAACCATATTTAATTCTTGCCGAGCTTTTCGCGCAATGACATCTGGACGACTCAAAGATTCTATTTCACTTTGAAGCTCATTGTTAACATTTTGTAATTCATTTGCTGTAGAATTTTGAATTTCAATTGCCAATAAGGTTTCATCAATTTCTGTATAAACCCATAAATAGATAATTAGACAGGATATAATTCCCAAGGTTGAAATAAAAAATATGAGACTCTGAATTACATCTCTGGTTCTTTTTGACAATCTCTTTCTTGACATTAAACTATCCTCTCAGCTATACGGAGTTTTGCACTTCTTGATCTACGATTTTCTTTTTGTTCTTCGGCGCTGGCTAAAATGGGTTTTTTTGTTAAGATTGAGATGTCACCACTTTTCGCCAAATCTTTAAATCGATGTTTCACAATTCTATCTTCTAAAGAATGAAAACTAATAATTGCGATTCGCCCACCCACAGAAAGTCTATCGATAAATGAATTGAGGAAACTATCTAATTTGTCCAATTCACCATTTACTTTTATTCGGAGCGCTTGAAATACCCGCGCCATGGATCTATCGCGATGACTAGGTGGCGTACTTTTTCGAATTGCTTCGATGAGATTAAATACAGTTCGAAGTGGGCGCATTTTTTCAATATTTCGCGCAATCAACCGCGATCGTCGTTCTTCCCCATATTCGTAAATCACATCGGCTAAATCCATCACAGGAAGATGGTTAATAATATCAGATGCTTTAATTTCTTGAGATGAATCAAATCGCATATCTAAATCGGCATCCACCGTATAAGAGAATCCTCGCTCAGGAGAATCTAATTGTAGGGATGAGAGTCCAAGATCTAAAAGAATACCGTTCACAGTGTCAATTCCCAGTTCATCCAAAATGGGTTTAAAAGTGTGGTAAGAGGAGTGAAAAAGGGAGACAGGGGTTGGATAACCAACGAGAAGATTTTTGCAATATGATAGTGCCTCTTCATCACGGTCAATTCCGATAAAATGTCCCTTGGGTGATAGCTGGTTTAGGATAAGTGCGGCGTGGCCTCCCAGTCCAACAGTTCCGTCCAGATAAACGCCGTCGGTAGAAATGTTTAGATAGTCTAATACTTCCGTCGGTAGAACCGGAACGTGAATCTGTGTTCCCGTCTGCCGTTTTATTATCATTAGAGAGTAATCTTTTCAGCCAATTCATCATACGCTGCTGGATCTATTTCCAAATTCTGTTTATCCATTTCACTTAATATAGTAGGATCCCAAATTTCAATTTTATTAATCATGCCAACAATTAAAGCATCTTTTTCTAATCCGGCATATTCAATCAGGGATGGAGTCAATGTAATCCGTCCCTGTTTATCGTATGTGGAAGGGGAAGCATATCGTGCAGTATTTCGCACAAATGTCCTGTTAATTTTTGAGAGAGAAGATAAGTTGCGAAGATTGGATTCAATTTCTTGCCATTGAATTAGTGGATAGACCCAAATACACGGATCCATTCCACGTGCAATAACAAAGGTTCCTTCATTATCGTCAGACAATGATTGTCGGAATTTGGCCGGAACATTTACACGTCCCTTAGAATCAAGGGAATATGCGAATTCACCTGTGAATGTATTATTTGTCAATGTCATGATTTTAAAGGGGATATTACCCACAACTACCCACAATCTTACCTAAACATGGGAAAAATGTCAATATATATTCGATATATTTTTAAATTTAATAAAGAAATCCCGACGAGAATATTCTCGGTGGAGAAAAGTGGGTTGTTTTAGCTTGGTTTTATTGGAGAGGTTTGTACCGCTGAATGACCACAGAAGGAGGAGATGGTTTAATGGTCAATCGGAGAGGGTAATTATAATTTGAAATACTTGCAAGATTTAATCCATTCACAAACACGGTTAACCCTATTGTGTGGTTAAACATTAATTCAGAAGTATTTACAAAAACGCCAATGTCTGTTTCCTTGTTTTCGAGTAAAACTGAAGAAAATGTAGGCAGTGTATCATTTTTGAATGAATATACAACTTTATCAAGAGACCTTAGTTTTACATAAAAGGGCGGTGAAACAGAAAGAATTTGTTCTGTTTTTTGATCCAAAAAGAAATTGGTTGAAATATTTTGGATAGAAATATTTTGAGCTTTATTTTTGTCCGTGACAGTCTGCTCAATGAAAGGTTCAACGCGCTCAGCAGGAAATAATTTTTGAAAAATAAAAATAGCGAAAACAAAAACAAGTAGCAGAATTCCACCTTTTATAAGATCTTGTCTCAGTTTTTGATTCGAATTAGAGAAAATGTTTTGTTTATTTCCATGTGAATCTAATTCATCTACGTGGACCTCTGAGGGAATTGCTTGTACGGGTTTCGCGCTTATTCCCATAAAAGAATCTAATTGTTCCAAGGCTCGTTTTGAGTCTCCACCAATTTCCTCAGCATAGGCACGAAGAAAAAGTCTGAGGTAGGGCAATTCAATATCACCAAATTCCCCAGATTCAATATTATTTAAAAATTGGATGTTAATTTTGGTGCGGTCGCTAATCTCTTCAATAGAAATTTCACGAGATTCCCGCAATTCTTTTAATTCTTTATAAAATTGTGCCATTTGATTAAAATTTAGTTTTGAAAATTAGGGAGAATATTATCGTTATTAAAAGTTTAATCATCGAGTATTGGAGGTTTTCTTAAACTCTTTTTAGAACTCAGTTTTTTCTTAACCGAAATACGTTTTTCATTCGATGATCTCGACGGAACCGTCTTAATTCTTTTTTTAGAACGGATTGCAGATTGCTTGAAAAGGGCTACCAAACGTTGAAAAGCGTCATCTTTATTTCTGGACTGTGATCTAAAAGATTGAGCTTTAATTGTAATCTCATCATTTTTAGAAAAAAGAGATCCAGCGTTTTTTTTTAATTGAGTCAGAAACCAAATTGGATAATCTTGAAATTTCACAACATATTTGAGCATAATTGCCGTAGAAACTTTATTCACATGTTGGCCACCGGGACCCGATGATCGTACGGCTTGGTAAATGATTTTGCTCTCATCGAGAAAGATAGTTTCTGCAATTGATATCATGAAGAAATGTTCAAGCTTAATAGAGTTTTAAATTGGGTATGAAATGCGGATAAAGGGAATCCCATAACATTAAAATAACATCCGTCTATTTTATGAATATGAACAGAAAACCAATCTTGTATTCCATAGCTACCCGCTTTATCTATTGGGTTATAATTTTTGTAATAATAGCGTATATCAGAATCAGTTAAAGTCTTAAATGAAACAAAGGTACGCTCATTAAATGTAAGGTCAATGTCCGAATTTAATCCGATTATTGATACACCTGTTATCACTTCATGGGTTTTTCCAGATAATGCGGATAACATGTTAAAACTATCATTTTGGCTTTTGGGTTTTCCAAATATTTTTCCATCCAAACTAACAATTGTATCTGCCCCAATAATCCATTTATCAGGGTGTTTAGTAGCAACATTTTTTGCTTTTTCTCGCGCCCAGTGTTCTGTGAATGCTTCCGGTGGAAGTGTTAATGAGAAATCTTCATCTACATCGCTTGGGATTACTGAAAAATCTATTCTAATTTGGGTGAGTAATTGGTATCGTCTTGGGGAATTTGATGCAAGAATTATGGGTGGGTGTTTCATATTTTTCATTTAATTAATTTTTGCACAACGACCAATATAAGATTCAGAAGTTCCATCACCTTTTGCTTTTATTCTGTAAAGGTAAACACCATTTGCAATTGTTCTGCCATATGCGTCCAACCCATCCCAATCAAGAGTGTGATACCCTGGAGACATAATGGAAGAATCAAAAGATTTAATGCGGCGTCCTCCCAAAGTATAAATATCTAATTTAACGTAAGCTGTCTTTGTTATTTCAAATGCAAATTGGGTTAATGATGAAAATGGATTCGGGAAATTATAAGCATTATAGATACCTAAAACATTATCTTCTGACCGAAAAAGTTCAATGACTTTTTCTGACGGATTATTAGCATTATCCCATGCTTTAACACGAATGTGGACGGGTTCTCCGTTAAGTGTTGGGTAGGGAATTGTTCCAGTTACGATGCTATTTTGGTCATAATAAAAGCCATGTGTTATTATTTCGAAATTTTCAGTACTTACGTCTGTTACTAAAATTTCATGTCCTGGTTCATCGGTAAGATTTATTCCCAATGGATCAGAAAATCGAATCACAATTTTTTCATTTTTTGAAAAATGATCTCCAGCCTCTAACAATCGTCCACTTGAAGTTTCAAATGTTATTTGTGGTCCAAATGTATCATTGGTTCCATCACCACCTTTTAATTGAATTCCTTCGTAAACACCCATGGCATCTTGTGTATCATTATGAATATAAACAATTAATCTAGCTGGATCATTTGAGTAGGAAATATCATGAGGAATTCGAACTTCACTCGAAAATGAATCATCAGTAAAACTGAATTGGCCACGGAATAAGGTTGCGCCGGGAAGATTGTAAGATAGAGAATAGTCAATGGATTCTACTTGAAATTCACGAGTAACATTTCTGTGAGCATCCATTATCGTTACATATCCATTACCTCCGTCCGGAAGAGCGGATTGGTCACCGGTAAAGGTTGCGACGCTTAAAGTTTTTAATGTATCCGGTGAAATTTGTGAAATATTTACTGAATTTTTTGGCATAGGGATCTTCATTGCAGGATCTCCAAATAAATGAAAATACTGGCCCTCATTGGCGCCATCTTTCACAATTTGCAATACAGCGCCCACAGAAGAATTCGTGACCAAACCGTCCTCAAAAATGGATTCAAAAATCTCTCGAGTATATCGACTATTCCCATTGACTGAAATAGGTCGACTTGTTGAAATCACCATTGAAGCTGCATTTAAAGGATCCCGAATTAATTCTTCTGAAAATGATTCTGTTAACGGATCATCGAAATGTCCAAAAGAACATGTTCCAACAATCCAAAGTGGCATTTTTAATCCAGTATTCATTTGGTTAATATCCCCACGTCCCAGAAATAATAAATTTTCTTGAGCCAATTGATAAGGCGAACCGTGACCAATATAGGAGATAATTGCAGTGCCTTTATTTATTGCTTTAAAAAGGTCTGCGGTTGCGTCAGGTTTAATCACTCCATAATTCGATGCATCACTTACTTCTGGATATTCCAATAAATATATTTTTTGAATTCGGACAGATTGAGGAACAATTCCCGCTAATATTTCTGAATTAGTTGTGTGTGTTTTTCCCACACCTTCAACCGATCCGTTTTTTGGTTCCGGTCTAGCAGGATCATCTGCTAGAAGTGTTACACTTTGTCGCCAAGGTCCAAAATCTGGCTTTGTTTCAAGCGCGATTACTTTTTCTACAAATGTTAATACTTCTGATTCATTTTTTGCCGGGAATCGGCCTATTGCAATTTCAGGAATTTGGCCATAAAGATTAGCTAATCTGTCATCCGTCGCATAGGAATGAATTTGAATAGTCGGTACAATAATGGACGATTGCCCAGTAATATTTCTGTAATCAAATCCAGCATCACCCATAATCATTAAACAAAATGGGGTTGGTTGCGTCCAATATTCTTGTGTCCATTGGATAAAACTTCTTATTCCCATTGGGTCCTTATTTCCTCCAGAAAATTCATCGTAAATAGCTTCTAATGATGCATATATAGCAGGCGAACGGAGTAATCTTAACTCTTCAGATTCTTCTCGAAAAGATTCAGGTCCAATAATAATATAATTTTTTTGCAAACTTTCTTGCCTAAGTGTAAAAAATTCCTGATTCTCTTTTAAAATTAATTCTTCAACGGTTGATAAATCATCTGAATCAAAAAGTATATATCGACTTGCATTATTGGGTGGGACCGTTACATCAACTGAATTCGTCTCATTAAAGTCAACGTTTTCTGGACTTTTTGGATCTGTTATTTCCCAGAGAGTTTCTGAATCACTTTTTTCTCCATCGAAAGTGAACCGAATATTTTGCCCGGAAATGGGAGATCTAAAATTGATCACATTTGAAAAAATGAGTTCACGTCCATAGTGAATTTCAAAATAATCGAGATATGGAGATGAATTTGCATCATTGGAATGATTTCGTATGTAAAATACATTTGATCCATTGTTTAATGTAATATCAGCCGAATTATCAATAAAATCCCGTTTAGATTCATAACTCCAACTAATTGTATCTGCAATTAGTTGCCCCGTGTTACTTCCAAAATAAATCGCCATTTCATAATATGCTTTGACACTTTCAGAAAGGGAATGTCCATATAGTCTAGCTTTTATTTTACTCTCCACACCATCTTTCGGATCTGGAAGCATGGTTAAGACAGATTGGGTAGCGTTGGATGCAATAGGTGAACTCAACCAAACAGTACCGCCTCCTTTTAGATTCACAAGATCAAGCTCATGGTGGTGGGATGAAAATCCGTAATCAAGAGTTAAGTCCACTGATGCAGGTTGAGTTGACATTTCGACACGAGTTCCTCTTTCAGCAGAATCTTCTGGAATAAATAACCAACAGGAATTGTTTGTAAAATAAATATTTTGTTTCCATATTAGCTCTTCGCCGGATAATCCAAATCCAGATGGACCCTGTCCATAAAAGATAATTTTGTCGCCCTCATCGAAAGAGCCATCATTTTCGCCATCGACTCTTATTCTAATTTCAACCAGGTTTTCTGCCATGATTTGATTCGTCAGTTGTGAACGAGGTCGACCCAATTCTTGACTCATGTAAATTGAAAATGTACGGGGATCAACTGACGAAATATTTGGAAGAACTTCAGCTAATGAAGCATAAGAAATGGATGTTATTCCATCTTCAGTTAAAAAGAATTGAATCCATTGGCCTTCAGGAAACGTAGTCACTTTCTGACGTGATCGTGTTTTTGGTTGAATCCAATTCTTTGCAGTCGTCCAATTCACAATTCTATTTTCTAAAAGAGAAATGTCTGAAATTGTAGGGGAACCAGAAGCGTTGGGAAATTTATCAAAATTTAGGGTGACAATAATAGTTCTATAATATTCCGAATGATTTATCAGGGGAGAAATATGGAGTGTTCCTGTTTCGAGATTTCGGAGACTTTGTTGGTTAATCCACTCAAGATCATCGCCAATCTCTTGTTTTGTATAAAATGGGATTTTAGCCTTATTCAGTAATTGAATGGACGCGTTCGGAATTTGATTATTAGGAAGTCCAACTAATAACGAAGTCGGTCGAAGGTCCGCTTCTGTTTCGGCTTCAATCTCAATCCGAATTATAAATTGAGACAAATCATCCTTAATCACTTTTTTGGTTAGTGAACCAAATAGAGTAGTCGAAATGAATAAAATGTTTGTCAGTTGGCGTAGCATAGCATGAAAATTACAGATTGAGTTCATCAACTGCATTGTAAAGTATGGGTTTTCTCCAGTAAATTAGATTCTTGATTTATAACGGGAAAGTCCGTTTTTGTTCCACAAAACCCAAATCCAATTTTGGAGTAATAATTCATGTTTGACCTAGAAATGATCAGGGGCGTTTACGCCCAAATGGCGAAAAAGATTAATACGGCACGGTCCGTATTGAACCGTCCAATGACGCTAACAGAAAAAGTTTTGTATTCTCATTTAAGTGATGATATACACCAAGAAGGCTATACTCGTGGTGAATCTTATGTCGATTTTTCACCCGATCGAGTTGCCATGCAGGATGCCACTGCGCAAATGGCGTTGCTCCAATTCATGATGACTGGAAAGGATAAAGTTGCTGTTGGGTCCACAGTTCATTGTGATCATTTGATTCAAGCAAAAGAAAGTGCCAGTATTGATTTGGCTCAAGCAAAAGATGTAAACAGTGAAGTGTATAATTTCCTTGAATCTGTTTCTGATAAATATGGCATCGGATTTTGGAAACCGGGAGCCGGAATTATTCATCAAGTTGTTTTAGAAAATTATGCTTTTCCAGGTGGAATGATGATTGGAACAGATAGTCATACTGTAAATGCTGGCGGTTTGGGTATGGTTGCAATTGGTGTTGGTGGCGCAGATGCTGTTGATGTTATGGCTGGAATGCCTTGGGAACTCAAATTCCCAAAATTGATTGGTGTTAAATTAACAGGAGAATTAAGTGGATGGACGTCTGCAAAGGATGTAATTCTTAAAGTCGCAGGAATTTTAACCGTGAAAGGTGGAACCGGAGCAATTGTAGAATATTTTGGCGAAGGGGCAGATAAAATGTCCTGTACAGGTAAAGGAACAATTTGCAATATGGGCGCCGAAATTGGTGCAACCACATCCATTTTTGGATATGATGAGCACATGGCAAAATATCTTCGAGCAACAGGTAGGGATGACGTAGCAGAATTAGCTGATGAAATGGGTGGACACCTTCGTGCAGACCTTGAAATTCTTGAAAACCCAGAATCCTATTTTGATAAAGTCATTGAAATTAATTTATCTGAATTAGAGCCACATTTGAACGGACCCTTTACACCCGATAAAGCAACACCTGTTTCTCAAATGGGATCTGCAGCTGCGGAAAATAAATGGCCGACTAAAGTTGATGTCGGATTGATTGGTTCATGTACAAATTCATCTTATGAAGATATTGCTCGTGCTGCATCCATCGCAAAACAAGCTGTAGATAAAGGTTTGAAAACTAAAGCTAAATTCACAATCACACCGGGATCAGAGCAAGTTCGCTATACAATTGAACGAGATGGATTTATTGATATATTTGAACAATTAGGTGCCGATGTATTTGCAAATGCATGTGGTCCATGTATCGGACAATGGGCTCGAACGGGTGCAGAAATGGAAGAAAAAAATACAATTGTTCATTCATTTAATCGGAATTTTGCAAAACGTGCGGACGGAAATCCTAACACACACGCCTTTGTCGCTTCACCGGAATTGGTGACAGCTTTGGCCATTGCTGGCGATCTTACATTCAATCCATTAAAAGATTCGCTGACAAATGACGCTGGTGAATCTATAAAACTCAACTCTCCTTTTGGATCAGATTTACCTCAAAATGGGTTTGCTGTTGAAGATTTGGGATTAAAATCACCGGCGATAGATGGTTCATTGATTGAAATAAATGTGAATCCCAATTCTGAACGCCTTGAATTACTGACCCCTTTTACCGAATGGGATGGTGAAAATATTACAGGAATGAAATTACTAATTAAGGCAAAAGGAAAATGTACAACAGACCATATTTCTATGGCTGGACCTTGGTTAAAATATCGAGGGCATCTTGATAATATTTCAGAAAATATGTTAACAGGTGCTATTAATTATTACAATGAAAAAACGAACCATGTAAAAAGCCAATTAACGGGTGAATATGGTTCTGTTCCATCTACTCAACGTGCTTATAAATCTGCTAACATTCCTACAATTGTTGTTGGTGATGAAAATTATGGAGAAGGTTCTTCTCGTGAACATGCAGCTATGGAGCCAAGACATCTTGGCGTTATGGTAGTTCTGGTTCGGTCCTTTGCCCGTATCCATGAAACGAATTTGAAAAAACAAGGAATGTTAGGACTTACATTTTCAGATAAATCTGATTATGATAAAATCCTTGAAGATGATACATTTGACTTTTTGGATTTGGATACATTTTCCCCAGGAAAAACTTTAACCCTTTTGGTATCTCATCATGATGGAACATCAAATGAAATAGTTTGTAATCATACTTATAATGATGCGCAAATTTCATGGTTTAATGCTGGTTCAGCTTTGAATTTGATTCGTGCTCAACAATAATATTTAATTTAATAAAAAATAATAATATGAAAATTCTTGTCTCTGACCCAATCACGGATGCAGGTCTATCGATTTTAAAAGATTCTGGTTTAGATATTGTCTATTTACCTGACGGAACGCCTGAAGAAAAACAAAATGCGGCAAAAGATGTCCACGGATGGATTATCCGAAGTGGGACTAAAATAACTGCTGAAATGATTCATACTGCGGAAAATCTCCAAGTGATTGGACGAGCTGGTGTGGGTGTTGATAATATCGATTTTCCATCGGCTACACGGAAAGGGATTGTGGTCATGAATACGCCGGATGTGAATACAATTTCCGCTGCGGAGCATACAGTGGGCCTCATGTTAACTTTATCTAGAAATATTCATCAAGGACATAGTGGATTAGAAAAAGGTGAATGGAATCGCCACAAACTTGTAGGGACGGAACTTAGATTTAAAACATTAGGGATTGTCGGTTTAGGCAAAATTGGTCGAGAAGTTATGGACCGATGTCGAGCATTTGGAATGAATATGATTGGATTTGATCCCTATGTTAGTCAGGATATGTTCAGGGAAGATGAAATTAAAATTGTTGATTTGGATACCTTAACAAAAACAGCGGATTTTATTTCGGTTCACGTTCCATTAAATGATCATACAAGAGATCTTTTTAATTATGAAAGATTATGCCAAATGAAACCAACAGCAAGAATTATCAATGTAGCACGCGGTGGCATAATTAATGAAACCGATTTGGCAAAAGCTGTTAAAGAAGAAAAAATTGCTGGAGCCGCCATTGATGTTTTTACCTCAGAACCGATTGATATTTCTCATCCATTGGTTGGGATTCCAAATATTGTTCTATCGCCACATTTAGGTGCATCCACGAAGGAAGCGAAAGAAGGTGTTAGCCGTGCTATTTGTGAACAAGTACGCGATTATTTATTACATGATAAATTGTCCAGCGCCTTGAATATGCCCATTTCTGATATGGCTAAATTGAAAGAAATACAGCCCTTTCTTCAACTAGCTGAATTATTGGGGCATTTACAATCTCAAATTGCCGAAGGCCCAATAAGCCACGTTTCGATTGATTGCCAAGGCGCAGCGGATGAGATTAAACCGATTTCTCTCGCATGTTTAAAAGGATTATTGCAATCTCATGTACCGGAACGAATCAATTATATTAATGCAGAAACAATTGCTAAGGAATTAGGCGTGGAATTAGATCTTCATTATTCTACTGCAGAATCAAGCTATACGAATCTTATTTCTACAAAAGTTACAATTGGCGGAAAAGTTTATAGATTAGACGGTAGTGTATTTGAAGATAATCGCCCACGTTTGGTTAATATCCTTGACAGAGAAATGGAAGTAACGCCCCGTGGGACAATGCTGCTTGTAGAGAATAATGATGTGCCCGGTGTGATTGGTAATGTGGGAACTTTTTTAGGAGGGTTGAATGTAAATATTGCAGCTTATTTACTTAATAGATCTGGCGGGAAGGGAAGTGCATTTGCAGTAATTAGATTGGATAATTCTCTCTCAAAAGAGACCCTAAAAGTATTAGGTGAAATTGATGATATTCAATCAATTAATCAAATTCAAGTTTTAAACTGAGTTTACGGAATTTCAGAATTCTAATTGTAAATTATAGCTTATTAATTATTAAAAAATTAAACAATATCCAGGAAAAATAATGTCAAAACTTTGGGACGACCTAAAAGAGAATATGAAAGAGTGGAGTAGTTCTGCTGTTGAAAAGGCTGAAGAAATGAGCAGAATTGCCATGGCCAAAACAGAAGAAATGACTCGAATTTCAAAAATTAAATTTGAAATTCACCAGCTACAAAGAGACAAAGATCGGAAATTTGAAGAATTAGGCAAACTAGCCTACTCTCATACTAATGAGGATCACATGGCTACTTTTTCTGGAAATACGGATTTTTTTGAGATAGTGAATAAGGTGGATAATATCAAAACAGAAATCAATGATAAAGAATCCGAAATTGAAAGAATCAAACATGAGTACGATATTCAAGATAATGAAATTGAGACAATTCACAAGGAAAATACGGCTGGGCCTGTAGTGGAAACTGAAACCGATAACGAGGATAAATCGATCCCTGTTGAAGACGTGAATACTGAAAATATTAAGCAATAATAAATCACTACCAAATTCCAACCTTTTGGCGTAACCTTTTCGATTCAATCAGAACCAAATTAAGAATGAAACACCCCTTTTCACAGAAGAACTATATCATACAGCGAGAGACTGATTCCGGTGTCAGACAATGGCATTTTAATCGTCGTCAAGTCATAATGCTTTCTAGCGCTACAGTTATCGTTTTGGGTGCATTCCTATTTACAACAGCTGATTTATTAAGTGATTATTTATATCAGAAACGTTTAATAGAATTCAAATCTAATTATTCAAATGTTGCTCAAAACTTAGAAATCTTGCGAGATCGCCTTGAGCAGATTGATGTGCAAATGAATAAAATAGAGGAAAAAGATAAAGCGATTCGTACCTATGCTGGAATGCCTGAAATTGATCAAGACATTCGAAAACTTGGTATTGGGGGTCGAGCTTTAGATTCAAAATCATTTTCTGATAATCTTGCACCGGCCGTGAATAAAGAATTATCTATTCTAGAATTGGATGTGGAACGTCTCTCTCGTGAAATCAATTTAGAATTGACGAGTTATGAATCTATTTATGAAAAAGTTCAGGAAGACATTAGTCGAATTTCTAAAATTCCATCTATTCGCCCAGTGGAAGGTGGTTATCTTAATTCGAGTTACGGATATCGCAACGATCCAATCGATAACGTAAGACGGTTTCATCAAGGTCAGGATATTACTGTGCCAACTGGGACACCAATTTATGCTCCAGCAGATGGCATTATTAAGCGAGCGTATTATGTGGGTGGATTTGGAAATCATATAAAAATTAATCATGGATCTGGATATTCTACAATATTTGCTCATTTATCAAAATTCAAAGTAAAATATGGTCAAAAGGTGAAACGAGGTGATTTAATAGGATTCACGGGTAACACGGGTCGATCTACTGCACCTCATTTACATTATGAAATTCATTATTATGGTGCGCCTCAAAATCCATTGGATTACTTTTTCACCCTCGCTTCTAAATAATTTTTTTTAATTATAAAATGAATAAGACGTATTTCATTGAAACATTAGGGTGGTATAAAATTACCTTATAACACTACTCAGACAACCTTATAACTTTGTTGTTGTCTATGTTGTTGTCGTTTTAGTATTTTTTTTGTAACTTGTGGTATGGGAATAACACCACAAAGAGAACTTTTCGGATATAATAAACCATACAAAGAATTATGGTTTGATACGAACAAACATTTACCCAAAGGTTCATTTACTATTCAAAAAAGACGATCCTCTTATTATTGGTATTTTGTGTTAGGTGCTGTTAGTGATGGTTCAAAAAACCGAAATAAATATATTTGTAGAGCTTACGAGGGTAAGAATGGTGATGGTTTTGATTCATTCCAATTAGCTCTACAAACCTTATCAAAAAAGTTTGAAATCAATTTTAGACCGACAATTTATGATACACAAAAATTATCTGAATTAGTTGATGAATATATTGGACTGATTATTAAAGAAGAAAATTCCGATGATGGTAGAAAGTTAGAAACCACACAAGCAATTAAGAATTCCATGATGAGGTTTAAAGATTTCTGTCTCCAAGATGATATAATATTAAGAGATGTTAAGAAACCCAAAGAATTAAAAAATGTCGTTAAGAAATATTTAGAATATTCTAAAAATAGAAGAACTCCTCCACTTAAAAGAAATACAATCCGAACATATCTTAAAGTTGTTTGTGGTAATAAAGGTTTTTTATCTTGGTTATCAGATGAAGATGGTAGGGATGTTATAGAGATTAACCCAATTGGTTCAGATTATATTAATAAAATCTATCCAACGAACAGAAGTGAGAAAAAAGGTATAGGTGATAGAAACCCATACTATTCTGATGAGTCTTATAAGACGATGTTTAAAATTTGTGGTCGTAAGGTAAGTGAAATATATCAAAAATTTTGTGAAGATGGGTGGAGTAGGGAACATAATAACCAACCACTTGGTGTAGGTAGTGATGTGGTTTATTTTGTTAGTTTATTTCAACTTCATAGTGGTTTCAGAATTGGTGAAATATTAAATAGTTATAGAAATCGTGAATATTGGGAAAATAGACGAGATAAGAAAAATTCATCAACGTATTGGAACAAAAATAAAAATGGAGATTGGTTTTTATATTTAGAAGATTTTAAAGGTAAGGATGGAAACGTTCCAATTAACCAAAAAATTAGAACTTGGGTGAAACCTAAAAATTGGAAAGAAGAACCGACCAAACTTGATAATAATGGAATCCCATTATATTGGGACGTTCAATTGGTGGATGTCTGTTTAGAGATGTTCCGTGAAAGTCCATTTGTTTTTTCTTCTCCGAACAAGTTTAAAAATACCGATAGACATTATAGTAAAACTTATTATCAAAATATATTTCGTCAAATGATGGTAAGTAAAGGTGTTGGTGGTGAGGGTTGGGAAGGACACGGAATTTCAAGAAGTCATGATTTAAGGTCTTATTTTATTAGTTATATGATTAATAATGGGATGCCGATAGAGGATTTATCACAAATAACACGACACAATCCATCAACGTTATGGAAATACTATTTAAGACATTCAGAGAAAGGACAACTTAAAAGACAAGCTACCTTTGATAGAAATAAAATTTTCCGTGAGAAATTAGATATAAATAAAAGAGATGGTTAATAAGGATAAAAATGTAATCACCTGGTC
>JABHAX010000224.1 GCA_018674095.1 Fidelibacterota bacterium | reverse complement strand
GTGGGTAATTATATTCTATGCCAAAAAGCCAGAAATAATTCTTTTAATAAATTCATTTTTGACATTGATGCATCTAATTATTTTTGGAATAAAAATTGCTTACATTGAACAAATTAAAAAATAATCTAACTGATATAGGATTAAAATAAAAATGGAAAATAGTTATAAAAAACCTGATTTAAAAAGCTTGTACTTTGATCAAGAAGTGGAAAAAATTCCTTCACTTGAGGGTAAGACGATTGCAATTACGGGTACAACATCTGGTACTGGGTTCATTGCGGCTAAAACAGTAGCCGAAAAAGGTGCCAAGACACTATTATTAAATAGAAAATCTGATCGTTCAAAAGAATCATATGATTTACTAATGGATACTTGTTCAGGGGCGGATTTTGTTAATGTAGAATGTGACTTACAAAGTTTTTCTTCAGTAAAGAAAGCCTCGGGAATTATAAATCACTTATGTGAAGATGGGTTGGATGTTCTATGTAATAATGCTGGAGTAATGGCACTTAAAGATCAACCAACTATGGATGGTTTTGATATACAAATGCAAACAAATCATTTATCACATTTTTTGCTTACAAAGGAATTATTTCTATCATTAAAAAAGGCAGAAGAAAAAAGATCTGAAGCTAGAATAGTAAATCACTCGAGCATTTCAAGGTTTGGTGCTAAAAAACTTGAGGCTAAATATTTTGAGAAAAGAGGTGGTAGTTTAGGTGGGAATGGATCAAATATATTAAATAAAATATTATTAGGTATGATTCTAATAAATGCACGATGGTATAGATATTCTCAAACAAAACTTGCTAATGCGGCTTTTACAGCTTGTTTACATGAAAAATTACAAGCCAAGAACTCAAATATAAAAGCACTTATTGCGCATCCAGGTCTTGCTATTACAGACCTTCAAAGTACCACAATTAAAGATGGAGGAATGGGAAGTTTTATGACAGGGAAAATGATGGGTGGAGGCCAAACAATGGAAGATGGAGCGATAGGTATAATAAAATGTATTGCTGACCCTGATGCGATGTCAGGAGATTTTTATGGTCCAGGAT
This sequence comes from Fidelibacterota bacterium, assembly GCA_018674095.1. GTDB lineage: Bacteria > Fidelibacterota > Marinisomatia > Marinisomatales > UBA1611. Next base: position 2,781 of record JABHAX010000224.1, on the reverse strand, counting down.
CTGGTAAGATGGATATGAAAGGACCTGTCGTAAAATTTGATCTTGAAGAACTCTATGATAATAGGGAGACTAAGGATTTATTGTGGAATAAAAGCTGTGAGGCTATTGGTCAGGATTTTCTAATATAATCAAAGTTTAGTTTCTGCGACTATTTATCGTCACATCGAAATAGTCCAAATAATTAGTGAAAATATCTGGATTATGCGAAAATTGTAAAAACACATAACTATAATAAAGGAAATAATATGTTAGTAACACAAACTGCTCCGGATTTTAAGGCAACCGCCATAATGCCAGATAACTCATTTAAGGACATCAGCATTTCTGATTATAAAGGGAAAAAAGTTGTACTTTTCTTTTATCCATTGGATTTTACATTTGTTTGTCCAACGGAATTGATTGCATTTGATAAGCGTTTAGCTGAATTTGAAAAACGTAATACGCAAATTATTGGATGTTCAGTCGATTCAAAATGGGCACATTTTGCATGGAAAAATACAGAAGTAAAAAATGGTGGAATTGGTAATGTTCAATACCCAATTATTGCGGACATAGATAAATCTATTGCCCGGGATTATGATGTATTGATTGGTGCTGAACCCGCAACAGTATTGACGGAAGAAGAAGAATATGAAACCACTATTGGAGGTGCAGTTGCCCTTCGTGGATCTTTTTTAATTGATGAAGATGGTACTGTCCGTCACGCTGTAATCAATGATCTTCCACTTGGACGAAATATTGATGAAATGCTTCGAATGATTGATGCGCTTTCTCACAATCAAAAGCATGGAGAAGTATGTCCTGCCGGTTGGGTAGAAGGGAAAGATGCCATGGGCGAAAATCCCGATGGTATTTCAAGCTATTTAACAAATCACTCTGAGCAACTTTAATTGAGTGATTAAGAATCATAAAAAGCCTCTGCAAAAATGTAGGGGCTTTTTTATTAACCGACTTTCGCATTAGCTTTAACCTCCAAATTTTAAAGGAAATTTATGAAAATATATATCAGCGCAGATATGGAAGGTATTACAGGAGTTACCCATTGGGATGAAGTGGAACACAATAAACCATCGGCATATACCCAATTCCAAGAAAGAATGACAAAAGAAGTGGTATCCGCTTGCAAAGGTGCCAATGATGCAGGGGCAAAAGAAATTTGGGTGAAAGACGCTCACTATTCTGGTCGAAATATTTTATCAGAAGAACTCCCGGAAAATGTAAAATTAATTCGAGGTTGGAGCGGCCATCCCTATTCAATGGTTCAAGAATTAGATGATTCTTTTGATGCTCTCCTTATGGTCGGGTATCATTCTATGGCTGGGAAAAGTGGAAATCCATTAGCGCATACTATGTCTTCATCAAAACTGGATTCTGTTTTTATTAATGGGCAGCAAACGTCTGAGTTTTTTCTCCATGGTAATATTGCCGCCAAACATAGGGTACCATTGGTTTTTGTTTCTGGAGATGCAGGTCTGTGCGAAGAAGTAAAAGATGTAAGTCCAAATACAACAACGCATGCCACGATGGTTGGCGTAGGCGACTCAACAATCAATATTCAGCCGGAAACATCAAGAAAAGCGATAAGGGAAAAAGTAAAAGTGACCTTATCAAGTAATCTAAAAAAATGTATTTGGGCACATCCTGATTCATTTTCATTGGAAGTTAGGTTTATTAAACAACAACTTGCTTATCGGGCGTCACATTATCCCGGAGCAACACTCTTGGATCCAAAAAGAGTAGCAATTGAAGCAAGCGATTTTGATGATATAATGCGATTCATGCTTTTTACAGTTTAATGACATTTCAATTTCCTAAACCTGAATTCATTAGCTTACCAATTCAAGGATCGGACAATGGTTTTTCCGTAAATCACGTTTATTGTGTGGGACGGAATTATGCAGCTCATGCCAGAGAAATGGGCGTGGATGACAAAGAACCACCTTTATTTTTTTCTAAGCCTAATTGGACTATAGTGACACCTGGGACCGATATTGATTATCCAGCTGATACCGAGAATCTGAATCATGAAGTTGAGCTAGTGATTGCCGTGGGCGAAGATAAATCTATTTTCGGATTTGGTGTAGGTGTGGATCTGACAAGACGGGATTTGCAAACGAAAGCAAAAAACGAAGGAAAACCCTGGTTCAGGAGTAAATGTTTTGCGGGGAGCGCACCTGTTTCTGAAATCATTCCTATTGGTGATCGGACTGATTTTTCTGGTTTCAATTTGACTTTGACTGTGAATGGAAAAGTTAAACAAATGGGATCCTGTAATGATATGATCTGGAATCCGGGGGAAATCATGTGCGAATTGGCAGGAGAAGTGCCTTTGCAGGCAGGGGACTTAATCTTTACCGGCACACCGGAAGGAGTTGGCAAACTGGAGAAAGGGGATGATGTTGTCATTTCTATTCCGGAATTGGTTGAACTTTCCTTTAAAATTTGTTGAATTCATGACAACCATTTAATCTATTCTTTGTCTAATCAATCAATGCGGCACTATATATTTTCATTGTTTCTTATTTCATTCTGTTTTTCCCAGAATCTTCAAATCAGAGTTGTGGGGAAAATGAAAATGGATGTTCCTGTATTAGGACCTTTTATAGTGACATTTGACCAAACCGTTGCACCCGGTTTTTTAAAAGCGGAAGAAAAAATCGAAGCAAAACGATTCTATGCTCGTTGGCTCATGAATGGTGAGACCGGGGAGATAATGATTAATGGCACAGAAAAAATTCTAAAATATGACAAGGATGAAGAAGAGTACTGGCTTCAATCTCC
>JABHAX010000024.1 GCA_018674095.1 Fidelibacterota bacterium | reverse complement strand
TAGTCAGTGGTTTATACATCGCTCATTTTGAAACACCGGATGGTGAATCAGCTATCAGAAAGTTTACAGTGATCCGTTAAAATGAAAAAGAATTATAGAGTTTATATCTTTTCTGGGATTCTACTTTTTTATTTGGGGTGTGAAACTCAGATTTCTGATTATGGTATAAAAACCTTTACTGTAACTCAAATTGATAACAATGCTTGTGAACAATTTTATAATTACAATCTGGAAAAAACGATAACCACTACTGACTTGGACACCGTCTATAATAATTTAGATAGTTTATATGCTTTTATTTTGGGAGATACATCATCCTTACTTAATATTAATAATACCCAAATAACTGAAATCAAAATGACGTCTGATACAACATATTTATCAGGTTTTGTTGGGCAAGCAGCAGACAGTACATATTTCTTTGGTGATGCATTTGTAGATATTGATGTAATAAATAGTTCTGGGAATTCAATAGCACCTAATTGGAATAAATCGACTCTTGAAGATATTGCGGCTTGTCCCAATGTCCGAACTCGCTCAGTCTTTGATTTAGAACCTGGCTATTATATTTTTGAATTAAAAGCATTAGAAGCAAAAATATTTAATGTTGTGTTTATTAATTCAAATATTGCTCCATCAGCATCTTTTTCAGCATCACCCTTAATAGGAGTTGATTCTTTGGAAGTCTCTTTTTCAGATATGTCTCTAGAAGGGACATATCCTATTATATCCTGGATTTGGAATTTTGGCGATGATTCTTCAGATAGTACTCGATTTCTCCAAAATCCGATTCATCAATACAATCGAGCAGATACTTTTTCTGTCTCATTAACTGTTTCTGATGGTATTTTGAAAAGTACGATAGTAATGGATAATTTTATTCAAATCACTGAAACTGATACGAGCAGTGTTAATGAATAAAATTAATACTACAATCTTAATTTTGTTACTTATGGGTAGTCATGTTGTGGGTGAAAACAGAAAATTAGCGCAAACGGGTTTTCAATTCTTGAGTGTGATTCCCGATGCATATGGCGCTGGCCAAGCTAATGCTTTGACTGCTTCCAGATTAAAATCAGTGAGCCTTTTTTATAATCCAGCAGGCTTAACAGGACAAAAACAATTTTTAGACCTTTCTGTTGCGAATCTAGACTGGATCGCAGGAATTAAACATACTGGAATCAGTCTTTCAGTTATGCCAAGAGGAGGGAAATTTGGTGTGTTCGGAGTGAGTATTCATAATGTGAATTATGGATCACTACAGGGTACTATGGTTTGGGATAATAAACAGGGTTACATTGAAACAGAAAAATTTAAGCCAACCGCACTAGCCATTGGATTAGGATATGGGAAATCTTTAAATGACCAATTATCTGTAGGAGGACAGGTTAAATCAACCTTTCAATATTTAGGTAGAAGTATTATTATAGATTCTGATACAACTTCATCCTTACATAATAATTCAGTCAAATCTTTAGCATTTGATTTTGGAACTATTTTTGATACAGGATGGAAAGGATTTGCGTTTGGAATGTCTGTTAGAAATTTTTCTGAAGAAATTGAATTCTATGAAGAAAGCTTTCAATTACCGCTGACCTTCCGTCTAGGAAGCACAATATTATTATCAGAATTTTCCCCTGTAAACCTTAAAAACCAATCCATAAAATTATCTTTTGATTTGTCTCACCCTCGTTCTTTTGATGAGCAATTCAATGTTGGATTTGAGTATTCATTATTTAATATGATTTTCTTAAGGACGGGTTATTTAATGAATTATGACGAACGTGGTTTAACTGCAGGAGCAGGATTTAATAAAAAATTGAATACAATGACAGTTGGGATTAATTATGCATATACTCCTTTTGGGATTTTTGATACTGTTAGCAGATTAAGTGTCAATTTTGGATTCAAATAATGAGAGTGATATTTCAAATAATCATAATATTTTTTGTCATTTTCAGCTGTGAAAAATACCCATCTGTTGATACTGTTTGGCCCCCATATGAGAATTCGACAGCTGCACCGATTATTACAAGTGTATCACCTCATGCAGATAGCGCATTTGGAGGATTTACGATTCTGACTATTTCAGGTGAAAATTTTTCGTCAGATAGTGGGGGTAATTTTATTTATATAGGTGG
>JABHAX010000023.1 GCA_018674095.1 Fidelibacterota bacterium | reverse complement strand
CGTCAGGTAGAATCTGGAATTGATAATTTGTATGGTCACTTGCTGTATATGCATTTGAGTAGCCGCCAAGATTCCGTAAATAGGTAGAATATTCATCCACATCAGGATATTTTTCTGTGCCAAGAAATAGCATATGTTCTAAAAAGTGAGCAAGACCTTCTCGGTTATTGGGGTTTTCTAAAGAACCCGTTTCAACCACCATAGATGCGGCTGACACATTAAAATTTGGATCGGATAAAAGATAAACCCGAACACCATTTTCAAGGGTTAGTGTTCTGACTTCTGACTTATCTAAAGGATGTTTATCTAAGGGTTTTTTATTCATATTTGTGCAACCTGATATAAAACAGATTAATAAGAGTGTGATTGTATTTTTCAAGGATAGTCCTTTTCATGTTTAGAGACTTTTTCAAAATTTTAGTAATAAGCCTCGATTAATTAATAGCTAAAGTTTTATCAATTCGATAAGTTAAATATTGACGATGCGCTCTGGTTGTAGCGTTTACTCCACTGGATCTTATGGTATATTTTTTAACCTTATTCAAATTATGAAACGCAGCTGAAACCGATAAATAATCGTACTTAACCTTTACTTTGTTTTGTACTATACGGATTAAGCGCTCCGTGTACTCTATCTGAAGGTTTCGGCGAATTCCATTCACATTGTCACCCGCATCCGCAGAAAAGCAAGATGTGGTTAAATCGCCCATCATATCATTAAGATTATACGAGTTTCCATAGAGCTCAGAATCAGAAATTCTTTTTAAAACATTCATATGTAATAAATGATCCAATATACCTTTTTGTGCTCCTAAAATCATATCGTGTATTTTGGGGTCTTTTGTACCACTAAAACCTCGTCGTTCTGATTGAAGATAGTTAAAAACTTCATCAGGAATTTCGTATGCGTTTGGTGCAAAGACATATTTTCCTAATAAAGTCATGGCCCATTTTTGTTTAGCTTCTGGAACTGGAACGAATGGTTTATTCCGATCTTCTTGTCCCACCAATGATCGATCCACATATACGCCACCAACATAGCGTGAAATAACATTTGCTGAATTGGTGTATTCTCGATTCAAAATAGAAAAGGCATCGCGAAACGCATGATAGGATTCACCCTTTTTCTCATATCTTGTCTTCAGATTCGGAAACAATGATCGAATAATATCCATGCGTTGCTGGGCATAAGCGACAGGATCATTGCTCATGTCGGACACATTCACACGGGGGTCAATTCCCTTTCCGGGAGACCGCATGTCATCTGCATCATTTCCGAAACCTAATTCATTTTTTGTGGATTGACTTAATAATATTTCCATTCGCTCCTCTTCATCAACGGGACTTTCTAAAGAAGGCGTATATCCAAATTCAATGGCCCAAATATCATATGGCCCTGGCGTGGTGGAATAAAATTGACCATGGTGACTTGGACTATCGCTCACATTGGCAGTGACGTAATCCATGACGGAAGATGTGAGCCCAACCGGTTCGGTAATGAGTCGATCGTGAATATTTTTAAAACTATGTAAATGGCTCGCATAAAAATTATGATTCAAGCCCAAAGTATGTCCAACCTCATGAAGTGTTAATTTCACTAAACTTTCATAAATCATTCGATGTTGTTCTAATTGAGAAAAGTCATCAATCGCAGTCAATGCTGTCAGTCCAAAAAGATTCCCTTGATGAAGATAGTCACCGGCAAGACAAGTTTTTGTTGGGTCAATTTCAGAATCAGAATCCAAATCAAATGTTTTATAAAGTTGTTCATATTTCACTCGATTTGTGAAATAAACATATTCCAACATAATATCGGCGCCCAATATTTGCCCCGTACGCGGATTTACAAAACTAGGGCCGTATCCACCGAAAGGCGGTCTAGGAGAAGATGTCCACCGAAGAACATTATAGCGAATATCGCCTGCGTCCCATGCTGCATCGTCTGGTTGAATTTTTACTTCAACAGCATTACGAAATCCCGCTTTTTCGAATGCCTTATTCCAGGCTAAAACACCTTCCGTAATGGCACCTCGAAATTCATGAGGTGTTGTATTCTCAATCCACCATACAATGGGATTCACAGGTTCAGAATATTCTTGTTGTGGGTGTTTCTTTTCAAGATGCCACCGATGAATTAAATCTCGATAAGGCGTTACATCATCCGGTGTTGTCATATCTGTAATTTGTGTTGAAAAATACCCAACCCGTACATCTTCATATCTCGTTGTATAATCATTTTCGGGCATTTGGATGAAACTGTGTTGGATTGTAACATTTACAGACCGTGGGTCCGTCAGTCCCTTATCTGATCCCCAATTGGTTGGCATAGGATTTGCGTAAACGTATTGGACGGCTATATCCGTATTCTCGGGATAATTTTTAATCGCTGAATATTTGGATCTATCTTTAGCCAATTTCCCAATTTTAAATGGATTTTTATTTTTCCCGCCTGGAATTAATCCACGAGATATTTGATGGAGCGCTTCAGACAAAAAGATATTATCAATTTCAATTAATACGGCTCCATCCTTCTCTGCAACAATGACTGCTGAGGCAAGAATCGCCGTGCTAATATTTGCATCCGCAGACTTACTTAAGGGAGTTTCCGGCTCAAACCAAAAAGCATTGTTTTGAACTTCAAATTCAATCCGATTAAAATATCGATTTAATTTCAACACGCGGGTACCACGGTAATTTCCTTTAAAAACGCCTGCATTGAGTTGACCATTAAGGCCATGAACAAAATGGATAAATTCTTTTTCCAATTGTTCTTTTTTAATCAACATTGAAAGTTTGCCATTCGTCGTATCTTGATACAGCGTGAAAAGACCTTGAATTTCATTTTTATCTTTAAGCGCTTCTTCCATGGTTTTATTTTTGGGTGGCGTTGCGGGCTTGGGCTCACCAACCGTAGCGGTATCGCCTGGGCCTGTTGCCTTTTCCTGTGCCATAGAAAATGAAATAATAATAATAATTGTTGTTAAAAGAGATTTCATAGAATTACCTTTTTTTAGGAATATAAAGATCTGTAATTGTACCTTCAAATACTTCGGCTGCCAACCCAAATGTTTCACCCAAAGTTGGATGAGGATGAACTGTTAGCGCAATATCACTTACATCTGCACCCATTTCAATCGCTAACATGCCTTCGCAAATCATGTCGCCTGCACCAGTTCCCACAATACCAACGCCAAGAACTTGTTTGGTTTCGGGATCAAATAAAATTTTTGTTTTTCCCTGATTGGCGCCCATAGCAATTGCTTTTCCACTTGCAGCCCAAGGAAATTCACCTTTTTCGTAAGCAATGTTATTTTCATTTGCATCTATTTCCGTAAGGCCCGCCCAAGCCACTTCCGGATCTGTGTAAACTACAGACGGAATAGCTCGAACGTCAAATGCGGATGGATGACCAGAGGCGACTTCTGCTGCTACTTTTCCCTCATGGCTTGCCTTGTGGGCTAACATTGGATTGCCAACAATATCGCCTATGGCGAAAATATTTTTGACGGTTGTTTTTTGATAAACATCCACCTTTACAAATCCCTTTTCATCTAATTCTATATCGGTAGCATCAATATTCAATATGGGTGAATTTGGTTTTCTACCCACTGCAACCAAAACTTTTGAATATCTTTTTTCAATGGAGCCCTTTTCTGTTTCAATAGTCACATTGAGAGAATTGTCATCATTTGGAATCACCGAAACAACCTTTGAAGAGAGTAATATTGATTCAAACTGTTTTTTTAATTTCCGTTGAAGCGGCTTAACAATATCAGGATCAGCACCGGGAATAAGATTCGGTAAAAATTCTACCACGGATACTTTAGATCCAAGTGCTGCATAAACTTGACCCAACTCTAGTCCAATGACACCGCCACCAATTACCAATAAGCTTTCCGGAATATCCACCAGGTCTAAGGCCGTTCTGGATGTTAGAACGGATGGATGATCTTCAGGCACACCGGGAATCATGACTGATGTTGAGCCAGCGGCAATAATACATTTATCAAATGAAATAGTTTGGTTTCCATTTTCGGTTTTTACATTTAATTCAGAATTGGAATTAAAAGTTGCTGTCCCTTGAATCCATTCAACTTTTCGTGCTTTCGCCATTTGGGCGATTCCGTCATTCAACTGAGCCACAATTTTATTTTTATGGGCCCGAATCATTTCTAAATCAATTTCGGGCTTCCCATAAGATACGCCCATTTTTGATAAATGAGCTGCTTCATCCATGACCTTAGAAATATGAAGTAATGCTTTTGATGGGATACAGCCGCGATTTAAACAGACACCACCCAAAGTTGGATCTTTGTCGATTAAAATAACTTGTTTTCCTAAATCTGCAGCACGAAATGCAGCGGCATAGCCACCGGGGCCGGCGCCAATAACAACAATTTCAGTGTGTTTATTTTCAGTCATAAATTAAATTTTATTTGGATTCAAACTAACGCTATGCGTTTTTGCGTTAATTCTTTTATTAATTTTTAAAATTGGATAAATCTGAAAGAATTTTTGCAAACCGTGATGTAAATGTAGCAGCGGCTGCACCATCAATTACGCGATGGTCATAGGATAAAGAAAAGGGCATAATAAATCGTGTTTCGAAATCTCCTGAAGCTTTATCAAATACCTGTTTCCATGCGCTTCTTGACACACCCATAATGGCCACTTCCGGTGGATTTACAATGGGAGAAAAAGCCGTTCCACCAATACCGCCTAAACTTGAAATCGTAAATGTACCGCCTTTCATTTCATCCGGTTTCAGTTTTTTATCTCGGGCTCGTGAGCTTAAATCCATCAAATCTTCCGAAAGTTCAAAAATAGACTTTTTATCAACATCCTGCACAACAGGAACTGTGAGTCCGTTGGGCGTATCTACCGCAATACCAATATGATAATAATTTTTTAAAACCAAATTTTGATCCGTAAAATCTAGAGAGCTATTGAATTCTGGCATTTCTTTTAAAACCATGGATACCGCTTTCATCAAAAAAGGAAGAAAGGTTACTTTTATTCCTTTTTCAGCGCCAACTTTTTTTAATTTTTTACGATATGCATCCAGGTCTGTTATGTCGGCTTCATCAAATTGGGTTACGTGTGGAATGGATTGCCAGGCCTGTTGAAGGCGCTCTCCTGTAATGCGTTTAATTCGAGTGAGCTTTTGAACTTCAACATCGCCCCATTGAGAAAAATCAATCTCCTGTTTTGGGGCAGGAATCGCCCCCGATGACATTGCCATTTGGAGCTTGATGTATCCATTTAAATCATTTTTTGTAATACGTCCCTTTTGGCCTGACCCTTTTATTCCTTGGAGATTAATTCCCAATTCTCGCGCCAAACGGCGCACACCTGGTGAAGCGAATACATTATCATTCGATCCGAAGTTTTCCAAAATTGGTTCCGGAACTATTTCTTCAACTATCGTTTTGGGGTTTGTTTCTGGGGGTTTTTCTTTAACATTTATTTCGGTTTTTGGCGCATCACCGGACAATTCAATTTTCATGAGAAGGTGTCCCGGTTTCAATTCATCACCAGTTGCCACAAAAACTTCTGAAATAGATCCACTAACATCAGCGGGAATTTCCATGGATGCTTTATCCGATTCTAAAACAAGAATAGTATCGTTGGGGTTCACAGTATCGCCAATAGAAACGGTCACTTCGCTCACTTCTGCTCCATCGATGCCTTCACCTAAGTCGGGTAAAATTATTTCTTTTATCATTCGAATATCCTAAACCGTTATGGGGCTTGGTTTTTCAGGATTAATATTATATTTTTTCATCACTTCGTCCGCTTTTGACATTTTCATTTTACCATCCAAAGCCAATGCTCGAATAGACGCCAAAACAATGTAATAGCGATCTACTTCAAAAAAGTGACGAAGGTTTTCCCGCGTTTCACTCCGACCATACCCATCAGTCCCTAAAGCATAATACGCTCCTGGAACATAAGGTCCAATTTGCTCAGATACCATTTTTACATAATCAGAAACTGCAACTGTTGGCACGTGGTGATTACTTAAACTTGTTTCCAAATGGGATTTTTTCGGTTCTGCTTCAGGATGGATTAAATTCCATCGCTCGACCTCTTCTGCATCACGCCTTAATTCACTAAAACTAGTAACATTCCAAATACCCGGTTCTATATCCCAGTCATTTTTTAATAAGGTGGCAGCTGCCAGAACTTCACCCATCAGCGGTCCACTCCCTAATAATTGAAGAGTTGGTTTTTCAGATGATCGAATTTTATATAATCCTTTTATGATGTCATCTGATACGCCCTCCGGCATAGGAGGGTGAATGTAGTTTTCGTTTTCTACTGTAAGATAATAAACGACATCTTTGTCTTCCTCGCACATTTCCTTCATCCCATGATGAACCACCGTTGCAATCTCGTATGCATAGGCTAAATCGTAAGCTTTTATATTCGGTGTTGCTGCAGCAGCTAAATGACTGTGTCCGTCTTGATGTTGGAGACCTTCGCCATTAAGTGTGGTGCGCCCTGCTGTTCCGCCAAGTAAAAATCCGCGAGCTCGCATATCACCGGCAGCCCAAATAAAATCCCAAACACGTTGGAAACCGAACATGGAATAATAAATATAAAATGGGATCATTTTTATACCATGATTACTATAACTCGTTCCGGCAGCAATAAAGGAAGAAATGGCACCTGCTTCGTTAATGCCCTCTTCTAATATTTGACCATTTTTAGCTTCTTTATAAAATAAAAACTGATCTGAATCTACCGGATCATAAAGTTGTCCTTTGTGGGCATAAATACCTAATTGACGAAATAATGGATCCATTCCAAAGGTTCTAGCCTCATCCGGTATGATGGGAACAATCTGTTTTCCAATCGTTTTGTCCTTTGTTAAAATCGTTAATAATCGAACAAATGCCATGGTTGTGGATATTTCACGATCACCCGTGCCAGCCATTAATTCTTGAAAAACGGATATGTCCGGAATCTCTAATGAAGCGGACTTATTTGTCCGAATGGGCAAAGATCCACCCAGGGAATCCCTGTGTTTTTTTAAATAAATATATTCTTCGCTATTTTCATCAAAACGATAAAAGGGTGCAGTCATAGCTTCTTCATCTGAAAGTGGCACATTAAACCGATCCCTGAAATAGAGTAATTCTTCTTGATTTAATTTTTTCTGATTATGGGTAATATTGCGTCCTTCGCCAGCTTCACCCAATCCATAGCCTTTAATGGTTCTAGCGAGAATGACGGTGGGTTTTCCTTTATAATTAACAGCTTCATTATAAGCGGCATAAACTTTTTTTGGATCATGTCCGCCCAATCTCAATTTTGCTAATTTCTCATCAGAGAGATGTTCCACCATTTTAAGAAGTTTTGGGTATTTTCCATAAAAATGTTCACGAAGATAGGCACCTCCTTCCACAACATATTTTAATAGGTCTCCATCCACCACTTCATCGAGGCGCTGGAGGAGAAGATCGCCATATTCGCCTTCCAAAAATTCGTCCCAATCTTCACCCCAAATAACTTTAATTACATTCCAGCCCGCCCCACGAAAAGCACTCTCTAATTCTTGAATTACTTTTGAATTTCCACGAACGGGACCATCCAATCTTTGGAGATTACAATTTACAACAAAAACAAGATTGTCTAAATTTTCTCTGGAAGCCAACGTCAATGCGCCCATGGATTCCGGTTCATCCATTTCGCCATCACCGAGATAGGCAAAAACTTTACGACCTGTCTCTTCGATAAAACCGCGATCAATCATGTAGCGCATAAACCGAGCCTGATAAATTGCCATGATAGGACCCAGCCCCATTGATACAGTGGCAAATTGCCAAAAATCTGGCATAAGATAAGGGTGTGGGTAAGAAGATAATCCACCCGTTTCTTCTAATTCACGACGAAAATTATGGAGTTGATTTTTAGTAAGCCGACCTTCAAGGTAAGCTCTTGCATACATCCCGGGAGATGCGTGTCCTTGGAAAAAAATTAAATCCTGACCCTTGGGGTGATCGGCACCTTTAAAAATGTGATTAAAAGCAACTTCGTATAATGTGGCAGCGGAGGCGAATGTGGAAATATGTCCACCAATCCCTGGCGATTCTGTATTGGCTTTCGTCACCATAGCCATGGCATTCCACCGTACCACCGATTTTATTTTTCTTTCTATATCGCGATCACCGGGATAATCCGGTTGTTGACTCGGTAAAATGGTATTCACAAAAGGCGTACTTGTATTAAAAGGGAGTCGGGCGCCTTTTGATTGGGCATAATCAATCAATGTTTCTAAAAGATATCGGGTTCTTTCATACCCATGCTCTTCCAGTGCGTCTTCTATGGACTCAATCCATTCTTGGGTTTCTTGTGGATCTGGGTCCTTATAGTGTTGAGTCATATAGTAAAGATAGTTTCGTTTATTCGAGCCTTAAAGTTACAATGAATATGGGTTTTATCCACAATGGGGAATGATGATTTTATTCTGTCTAAACTTCAATCTCTTTCCAGTCGCCTTGTCTAATTTTCCAAACCATGATGCCGGCAAAAAGTCCCATGTAAACAGGAAACAACATCCAAGGTGCTTTGAATCCAAGTTCCATTTGCACACCAAAAACATAGCTCCCTAAAACGATAACACCCCAAGTTAAACACGATTCTACCATGGCGGGAAAAAGTGTGTTCCCGGCTCCGGATAGGGCAAACCATAATGTAAAACCTATTGCATCTAAAAACTGGACTGCACCAATCATGCGTAAACCAAAAACGCCTAATCGAATAATTTCAGGATCATCTGTAAAGAGAAATAAATAATATTCCGGGACAAGAATAAAACTCAATCCCATGGTGCCCATAATGTACACAGATAAACGAATGGATTCTTTAATACTGGATTCAGACTTTTCAATTTTCTTTTCACCCATATATTTACTTACCAGCGTAGAACATGCTTGTCCCACACCAAGGGCCGGCATAAATGATGCATGCATAATGGTAAAAAGTAATTCAGTTGTGGCCAGTTCAATGAGGCCAATCATGCCCATTATTTTATAAAAAACGGACCAACCCACAGCAATCACCGCCTCTTGTATGCCCTGAGGCAAAGCCAATTTTAATTGGCGCTTCATCATAGATTTATCAGTGGAAAAAGAAAAAACAGCAAAACGATACTTGATTTGTTTAGAAAATAAAAATGAAAAATAATGAAGTGTCATCCAAGTGGATGCAATCACGGTGGCAATGGCGGCGCCCTTTACACCCAATGCAGGAAATGTCGTCCATCCCCAAAGCGAAGATAAAAAGGAAAATGATGGCGCAGTTTCAAAAAAGAAACGCTGAATTCCCTCGGATCCATAAATAAGTCCCGCATTAAGATATACGTTTATAAGGTTGCTTGTAACCGTTACTGACATGTGAATTTTTGTTTTTTCTACACCGGTATAAAACCCTTGAAAAATGAAGCTGTATGCAGAAAATAAAAGACTGAGAAAAATAATGGACGTATAATCTACCGCCAATGGCGTAGCAATCGAATCTTGAATAAAAAACGGAATAATATCTTTTGCCCAAAGCCAACCGGCCAGTGAAACGGGTAAGGCATAGATGGTTGCCATTAATAACCCATTATGAAAAGCTGTCCCAGCTTCGTGATCTAATTTTTGCCCCAATCGACGAGATGCTAGGGTTTGAACGGCCGTCCTAATTCCAAGAACAAGGCTCAATGCACCCCACAACAACATGGCACCCATCCCTGTGGCTGCCAATGCTTCTGCACCGAGTCGCCCCACCATGGCCACATCCACCATACTCATGAGAACGCGGCTCAGGTTACTCACAATAACAGGGAAGGCCAACTTGAAAACCTCTTTTGAAATTTCTTTATCTTGTGGAAATAAGAAACGAAACATTTTAAAACTCTTTAATCATAATATTTTTTTCTAAAAGAAATTTTCTCGTTTTACTACACACGGGTGCAGAGGTTAAAACAGAAATATTTGCTTTTTCTTCCGTGTCCAAAATGGATTCTGCTATTGCAGAAATTCGGTGGCCGTCTTTCATAATAATCCTGCTTTTCCGATCCATCACAATAAAAATATTTTTGGAAGAATTTTCTTGCAGTCGGATTCGGGGAGAAAGATTGTATTTTCTTGGGTCAATATTTTTCATTTTTTTCTTAAAAAATAGCTCGAAACTTAAACACATGAAACCTGCCCACTAACTATGAAAATCAACTATTCACAAGAAGTGAAATCCGCAAAAGATTCGGGAAAACCAATCCTTACTCTTGAATCAACTATCATTGCCCACGGAATGCCCTTTCCACAAAGCTTAGACTTTGCAAATCAGGCCGAATCACTTTGCAGAGATTCAGGTGTAACACCGGCAACCATTGCGATTTTGGAGGGCAAAATAAAGGTGGGATTAGAACAGGCTGATTTGGAATTCATTACTAATAATGATTCGGTGAAAAAAGTCTCCCAACGTGAAATTGGAAT
>JABHAX010000223.1 GCA_018674095.1 Fidelibacterota bacterium | reverse complement strand
CCAACAAATTTAAGTCTCGGCTTTAATTACGCTTTAGTTAATAGCGAATTCAATAAATTAAGTTTGGTATATGATGTAGATAAAATGCTTGTTTCATCTTATCCGGATATGGATTGGGACGGTGATGGGTACATTGGCGGATATGACGAAGGTGGTAAGTTGAGCCCTGGAAATGATTATAATAGTAATGGTGATTTTGAAATCGCACACACCGACCCTATTTATAAAGCTATTTTTACGTCTTGGGTTGATGATTGGTTGTTAGGTGGAGATATGGATTACGGATCAGATGGTCCTGGAAATGGCGATATGCAGATTGGCGGCTTTGATTGGACTGATTCAGACGGGGATGGAAAAATTGATCTTAGCGATAATGAAATTAGTAAATCGGCGGGTGAACCTGGGGATGATACTTGGGGCGATTATAATGAATACGGTATCAAAGAAGTTGGGAATTCCAAAGAAAGAACCATTTCCAATGAACTCGATCGTTTAGTTCATAATATTGGATTAGAATATTGGTATGGTGAATATTTTGCAATTAGAACAGGGTATTATTATGATAAACTGGGGAAAATCGGTAATCCTACATTTGGTATTGGTTTAAGATTTGCAGGATACGGATTTGATTTTGGTTATACTTATGGTGAAACGGGTCATCCATTGACCAACACCATGCGTTTTTCCCTTAATATGGAATTTTAAAAACCGTTTTTTATGATGCGACTTTTTATAATTCGCAGGTCAATTTCCTTGATCTGCTTTTTCTCTTTACTTTTTTGTGATATAACAGGTGAATTACGAGTCTGCGCATTGCGCGTATCTTTTAATTCCGATGATGATGAAAGTACGACTGGGAATGGTCAGTTTTTAGCAGAATCAAATGGCGTTGATTGTGATACTTATACGATTGACCCGAGCCCTCACAATAAAACATATTTCGCATCTCAACTAAAAGCTGTTGATGAATATTATAAAGATGTTTCCTATGGGAAATTCGGTTTTGATTTGAATCTCTCATCTGTTTTTCCTGATGGTGACAATGATTCCTATTCTTTAACAAATACGATGAACTATTATAATCCATATAATCAGGATGATGTTAAGGAAGAGCGTATTACAAAATTCTTCTCGGATGCAATTAATGAAGCATATTTAGTCGATCAAATTGATTTCTCTTCTTATGATTTAATTGTTGTTTTTCACGCGGGAATTGGACAAGATTTTTCACTCCCTTTCTTAGATCCGACTCCAGAAGATATTCCATCAACTTATGTTGATAATAAAATGCTTTTAGCGCATTTGGGAACATCATCAATTACCGTAGGAAATCATGAAATCTCTCATGGTATTATTTTACCAGAAACCCAAAATCATTTATTATATGATATAGCAGAGTCCATGTTTTCATCCGCGTCTCAACCATGTGAATATCAATATGGACTTACTGGTACCTTTGCGCTCATGGTTGGATTTGCAGTTGGTTTACCACCTCTTTGGAATATTGAAACAGGAGAGAGTGGTGTTGGCGTTTTTGGGCTAATGGATCAAGGATCGAACAATGGACGAGGTTTTGTACCATCTCCACCCACTGCGTGGACACGAATTTTCGCGGGCTGGGAATCGCCAACAAGTATCGATTTTAGTTCAGTAGTCAATTTAAAATCTAGAAGCGAAAATAATTTGGCTAAAATTCCAATCAATGATTCGGAATACTTTCTTATCGAAAATCGCGATAATACAATCCATGATGGAATTAATCTTGATTCAATGCGCTATGCCATGTGGGAATCAAACGGAGAAACAAATTATCCACCATTGATCGAAATACTCCAAGATTCTGCAGGAATTGAAAAAGATGAAAATGGTGTAATAATTTCCATCCCAAATTATGATATTGGGCTCCCGGCTTCAGGATTATTGATTTGGCATATTGATGAAACTGCCATCAATGAAGGAATTGATAATTTTTCTGTAAATGCTAATCTTTCTCGTCTTGGTGTCGATTTAGAAGAATCTGATGGCGCACAAGATATTGGATATCCATCTATTCATATTTTTAGCGATCCATCTGCCGGTTATTTTGGGGATATGTGGTTTAAGGGAAATACTCAATATGAATTAGCTAACCCCAGTATGGAAGATATGTCGCCAGAATTTGGTCCATTTACTTATCCTCCAACAAATGCCAATGATGGCTCATCCACATTCATAAGCATTAGTGATATAAGTACATCAGGTGATACCATGTCTTTTTCAGTGTCTAATTCGCTCATGATGGATGGATTTCCGATCATGGGACAAACTATATTGAATTCCTTTATAGCAAGTGGACATACGAAAATATTAGGTTCTGGTGATTCACTTTGGATTGCGCCAATTGATACGATTTCAAATAAAATTTCCTTCCATGCTAAAAAAGATACAATATTTAAATATTTTATAGTAATAGATGAACAAGAAAATCATACCCTAATTGATGTTTTTGAATGGCCAAACGTCGATCCAGGATACAGTCCAATAGATTACACACAATCTAAAACTAGATATGATTATAATCATCTGAACAATTCGGTTATGAAAATTTTGTTTGAAGAAAATTCCCATAACGGTAGCATTCCAATATGGGCAGACTCATTGATTTACCTTAGTAATCAAGAATGGGAATCTCACAAAAAAAGAATTTTTTCTAATTCCTTTAATTATGGAATTGATTTAGAAAATACCGGTATTTCGCTAACAGATTTTGACGGGACAATATCAAAATGGGAAAATATTTCTTTCAAATCTATTTCGGGAATTGATCTGGATTTGGATGCAAATGTTGATGTTTTAGCTTTGGATTCAACCGGAATATTATATGCCTTTAATTCTGATCTTATTCTCATGGCAGGATTTCCATTAGAGATAGAATTACAGTCACCCATTTTAGCTAGGGATTTATTTAATGATGGTCACCCTGAAATTGTAGCGAAATCCGCAGATTCATCATCTATTTACATTTTTAATCATCAAGGGAAAGTTCAATATCAAATTACATCTAATAAAATAGATGAATTACTTGGAGTAAAACCAATTGATGGAAAAAATTCTATTTTAACCCGCCACGCGATTTATCAATTTAATGACGAAACAGAATCTAATGATAATGAATGGGCTTTTGAGCATGGTGACTGGGGCAGAAGCAGAACTGTCAATTTAGATTATACTTTTGAGTCAGAAACTGAAAACCATCATATTCGTTCTTATTGTTATCCAAATCCGATCCGAGATAATTCTGGGACAATTCGGGTTGAAACAATCGGTGCTGAAGATCTGGAAGTGAACTTGTATGATCTTGCCGGTTATTTCATCAAATCTTTCTCAGAAGATTTTTATCAATCTGGTAAGCAAATAACAGAATGGGTTTGGGATGTTTCGGATATTGAATCAGGTGTTTATTTCGCTCATGTGGCTGTGAGAGCTGACAATGAGAAAGAAACCAGTATAATAAAGATTGCTGTGATTCATTGATGAAAAAGATCATTTTTCTATTTTGGATTTCTATAGGATTTTCCCAAGTTGAGTATAACCATCCTGAATTAAACTGGCACACGTTTGAAACTGAACATTTTCAAATTCATTTTCATGATGAAACTGAAATGACAGCGAGAGAAGCGGCAACTGTTGCTGAAGTTATTTATCCTAAAGTAACGAACTTTTAT
>JABHAX010000222.1 GCA_018674095.1 Fidelibacterota bacterium | reverse complement strand
TCATCAGGGTGAGCTAGCCACTTTTAATTCGCTACATTTCGCTAACACATCTTTAACAAATGAAAACATGGTTGAATCTTCTTGAATTGATGCACCCATAGGAATATTTTGAAACTCAATCCAATTTTCTGCTTTCTCCAACTCCTTTCTCATTCGTTCTATTTCTGCCTTACTTTTGTTTATTGCATTTAATACACCGGGTTGATCACGATACAAATCTTCTAGTTTCTTCTCCGGATCTTTATCGCTATAACGATCAATTCTGCGATTGATAAATTTGATTTTTTCAAGAAAATAAGATTTATTAAGCAACGATTTTTCATTGGCATCTAAAAATAGATCAACCTGATTCAAATATCGCCCTTCACGTCCACTGGAAAATAAAAAAGGACCCGTTTCAACTTGATTCATCATGGGACGAGTCATCATGGTACTTCCACTGGTAAAAATTAGATTAGCGCCAGAAAAAAATGATGGCAATTCTTGGTAGGTGGATCGGGCGCTATTTATTTCGACAATAAAATCCAAGCGCCATCCCAATCATCACCTGGACGATTCTCTTTATAATGTTCACATCGTGGTATATAAATACGGCTGGGATTGGTCTTTCGTCCGGGAAACATGCTCTCTAATTCATCGGATGCTTTAAAAGCATCGATCGCTTTAGCCCATTCCTGATTCCGATATAATTTCAGTGCTTCATCATAAGCTGGCAGCAATTTATCATACCCGGGTGGCATATTGCCTATTTCTGCTATAAGCTCAAACACTTGCGCTGGTTCTGTTTTTCCCATAACAATAACAAAGTCCAGATCCCGCCAAATAAATTTATCTTTGCATGCTTTGTATGATTCTTCTGCCACTTGAATATAAACACCATATTGTTTAGCCGATGCCTCTAGCCGTGCGGCCAAATTCACCGTATCACCCATCATGGTATAATTCATACGCATGGCAGAGCCCATGTTTCCCGTTACCATGGGGCCGGTATTAATACCAATCCTATTTTGCATATGATGAACAATTTCTGGCCAACGTTCACCATCCCCCTGCCATTTTTCACGCAATTCAGCTAATCGGTCCTGCATCCTGACCGCCGTTAAACAGGCCCAGTATTCATGATCGCTTACTGGGGCCGGTGCACCATAAAAAGCCACAATGGCATCGCCAATATATTTATCCAATGTGCCCTTATTCTCTAATAAAATGTCTGTCATTTCTGTTAAATAATCGTTCAATAATTCCACCAATTCGGATGGTGTTAATTTTTCGGAGAAACCAGAAAAACTTTGAATATCCGTAAAGAGTGCCGTGTGATACCCTTCTGTTCCACCCAATTTGGGTTCTTCTTTATTGTCGTACATTTGATCGATGAGTTCCGGAGAGATATACGTACTAAACGTATTTTTTAAAAATCGTTTATCTTTTTCCAAAACAAGAAATGTGTATGAAAAAATACCCAGTTGCGCCAAAGTCATTGATAATGTTGGACGAATAACTTCCCACATAAAGCGCTGTTCCAAAAATTGACTGTAGCTGAATAATTGCCATCCCATGACACCTAAACCTAAAATTAAAAATCCCCAGAATGGTTTTTTCGGGACAGCACTTAAGGTACCAATCAATACGGCTAAGAATAAAATAGAAAGAAAGTTTTTCCTGTTGGATGCGCGTTTTACAAATTCATTCTGAAGAATACTATGAATCACATTAGCATGAATTTCCACCCCGGCAAAAGTTTCCTGAACTGGCGTATTTCTTAGATCCATCAAACCCGGGAGGGATGATCCTACTAAAGCAACTTTACCATCCCAATAGCTTGGGTCTAGCATATCCGGATCAAAACAATACATGTAAGGGATATAATAGAATGTTTTATACATGCCATAGTAATTCACATACATCCGGCCCTGTTCATCAATTGGGATTTCTCTAACTGTCGTTCCAGTAGTATCACGGAGGCGTAATAAATGATTATCAAAATCATAAAGAAATCCATTAGCAGGGATACCCAGTATATCCATTACAGCGGAAAGAACTAGTGTTGGAAAAACTTTTCCGGAACCCTTGAAATGAATTGCGGTAGGTGCACGGCGGATCATGCCATCTTCATCTTGGGGGAAATTTGCAGCCCCGGCACCATGGGCAGATGTTAATAGATCAAAATAAGTATTTCCCAGCCGTTCAGCTGTGGGAAGTTTTTCAGCAATTTCCGGGGAAATATCCAGTACATGATTTTTTGCATCATACGCTTCAGGGAGTTGATCCATGGCATAGAGAAAATTAATACTATCAGAATTTTCAAACACTAGAGCATGGTGTGCCACTGTGCTTTTGGATGTGCTCCGGACAAACTGAGTCGGATCATTGTTGGCAAGATACTGGTTTGTTACTTGTTGGAGTTCCGGAGATGGTTTTGTCTGATTTGACGCCAGGGCATCCACTAAATAATAATTGTCTGCACCTTTTTCATCAAAAATAATATCGAAGATGAGCGCTTTGGGGTTACCCGAAGAAACTACATCCGTTAATTGGCCATGATAGGCGTGGGGCCATTCGTGATAATTCCCCATTGATTCCACCGAATTTTGTTCAATATCGATAATTACCACATCATCGATGGATGCTTCTTCGCTAAAAGCTGCTCCGGATTTCATACGAGCATCGTACGATTTGTATTCATAGCCGTCTATAGGATCTGTAAGAAAAAAACCAGAAATTCGGGTAGAATGATGAACAAATAAGGACGCCACTATGCCCATCACCAATCCCATTAAAATACGTTTTTGTCTATCTGTCATTTATAACGGTGCTTATTAATTCACTGCAAAGTTCCAGCAAATGATTATTAATAATTTCATCCTGTATTATTGGGCCTTTCACTAAATCAATACTTTGTGTTATTCATGCTCTTCGTAACTAAAGTTTTTGCTGAAGTAGTTTAATTTCCAGCCTCTAGTTCCTGGTTCCACTTTACAAATTCATCTTCCGCATCTTTGGCTTGGTCAAATTCAAACATATGAAATTTTCCGTCAGCTCGGATATTGATTTGCATGCCTTCTGCCAGTGTTACCCGTTCTTCCAAAGTAACTTCGAAAGGGCCGGAAACTTGAGTCGGCGCTTTTATTTCTGTGACAGGACCCAATTTAAACGGCATATTTTTTGGTATCAATCCTTGACGCTTCTTTTTCCGTTCTTCTATATAATTCTTGGCCTGATTCACATCCACCTTTCCATCGTAAACCTTTACAGAGCTTTCATTTTCGCCGGCGGATGCCCTATATTTTGTTCCTCTAATAGCGGCTACGGCTGTTGGGGTTCTTACTGCAATATTTTTCTTCTCCCCAAATGCAGCTTTTGCTGACACAAAAACATTTCCCCGTTTCAGGTTAGCAGAAAAATTCTTAACCATAAGTTTTACACTAGCTTCATTCAATTCTAGTTCAGAATTTTCACCGATTCGGACTTTACCGCCGCCCGTAAGTGTAATTTCACATCTTGATTTTGCCTGGGTGCGAATTGAGTTTCCTTCAAATACTTTTTGGTTAGGTTTTGCGCGTGCCCAATCTGTCGTTTCTGTTTTGAATTGCACCTTTCCCAGTGGGAGTGAATTTTTACCAAAAGGTTGACCCGCAGCCGAAAGTATTGATGAAAAAATTAGAATACGAATTAAAAACATTATATTTCTTTCTCCAAAAATTGACCAATAGTTTATAACACCAAGAGCGGAAAAACCATAGAAGGTTCCTTTTTTTTCAAAAAAGATTTCCCAAACTTAACATCATCGAAAAATGGAAAAATATCAATGATTTTTTTATTAATGATGGTTTGAATTATCCTAATTTTGCGCCCTATGAAATACATTCTTA
>JABHAX010000022.1 GCA_018674095.1 Fidelibacterota bacterium | reverse complement strand
TTTATTGGATGACGCATTTCAGCATCGAGCTATTGAACGTGATTTAGATCTTATATTGGTCAATAGTGGGGATAAATCCTTCGACCATAAATTACTGCCTTATGGATTGTTGAGAGAACCATGGATGAATATTAATCGCGGTGATGCTGTCATTCTTACAAAAACTAATTTGAAAAAACCAAAACCGTTTTTAATCCGAAAAATCAAAGAATCTAGATTGCCCATTTTACACTCTACAACTCACGCATCACTCTCTACCCTTTCACCCGAAAAGCCAGATTCTATTAAGAAAAAAAAGGTGTTTATTGTTTCTGCGATTGGTGATTCATCTGGGTTTATCCAAACAGTGAAAAACTTGGGTTGCGACATTGTGGGCGAAAAAATTTTCCCAGACCATTTTAAATATTCCCAATCGGACTGGAAAAACACGGAATCACTTTCTGCCCAAGTGGATTATATTATTACTACAGAAAAAGATTGGGTAAAGATTGAACATTTTTCATTTACAAAACCCGTGATTGTAGTTGGGATTAAAATTAAAATTCAACCGGGAAAGAAATTGGAAAGATTATTAATTGATCTTTAAGCTGGGTTTTTGCCAGAATCTTTATTGAGTCCCGTTTATCGAAAAAATTACAGCTTTAAATCTGTGCCATTCCCCAGGCAAATACAACACCCACAAAGGTGAGCATTAACGGCCAACCTGTATTCACTAATGCTTGGGAACTTGGGTCATGAAAAACATGGACCTGAAATTCGTGGCTTGATGTGGCACCATGTTCATCCACCGCCATTAAAATAAAATCATTCATTCCCATTTGGTTTTTTCGTGGGGTCCATTCCACTGTTGCTTTCTTTTTATCAAAACGGGCATATTTTGGTAGCCTCACGGCGCGATACGCTACCTTATCACCATTCAGGTCTTCTGTGGTCATTTTATAGCGCCAAGTATGTCCAGTGAGTCCCACAGGTTTCGGATTGGAAATAATTGTTGGCGCGTTATTCACAAATATTTTTCCATTTTGAACGTCCGTTCCATAGCCATCACTCACAGCCACTTCAAAAGTATTATTATTAATTTGCGCTGCTTTTGGTACCCATAAAATTTTTCCGTGGCGATCCATCTGCATGCCATGAGGTCCCTTCAATAGCGAGTATTCCAATTGTGAATTTTCATTTCGGTCATCCACCCGGACTTGGTATTTAAAGAGTTCTCCCACCAATCCCATATGCGGCGGATTCGATACAATGGTTGGCATATGGTTAGAATAAACTTCGAATGTTTGTTCATCCTTGGTATAACCATCAGAAACTACGACCGTAATGCGGTGCGCATCTGTTTGCTCTGTAGAAGGCGTCCATCGTAATGTTCCCGATGCGCCATCCACTTCCATCCCTTCCGGGAAATCTAAAAGAGAAAATTTGACGGGATTTTGGCGTTCCACCACAACCCGAGGTGGTTTACCTTTTCCACCATGGAAAAACTCCCAAAGGAAATCTTTCAATTTGATCGTCCGTCCATCAACCGTTTCCAATAACACCCAAAGTCTATCATCTTCAAAGAAAACGGAATGGGTATATTTTTTCATATTCAATCGGGACACAAGGGAATCAGCGGGATATTTCGGATCCACATAATAAATGGCATCTGCATTATGCCAATCGCCTAAAAAACGATCCACATTTGAGAGGGCAACATCATCTGTGATATTGATAGAATACATACGTATAGCGGATACATTATCTACTTTCACCACGCGGTTAAATGGCAGGAGTGAGCCTTTATTTTTATCATTAACCATAATGCGGTATGCATATTCATCTCCAACCGTTGCAGACATAGTAGGAACCGATACAATATGGATAGGCGCATTCACAAAAAAATTAGATTCAATTACACGAGATTCATGCCCATCTGACACTTCAATCTTTAAGGTGTGAAAATCCAATTCATTCATGGTGGGTTCCCATCGTAATCGTCCAGAATGTGGATCCATACGCATCCCCTGGGGTAACTCATGAGCCGTATAAACCAATTGATCCTTTTTGTTCGGATCTTTAATGACTAAGTCGAAATCCCAAATACCACCCACATTTATTTTGTTCATAGGATTCGGTGCCGATTGGATAATGGGAGGATGGTTCACAAACAGATCAACATATTGCGTATCAGTTGCTACGCCATGGCTAACAATAACTGCATATTTTGCAGTGTCCACCTGTACAGGATTTGGTGTCCAGGAAACTGTACCATCCGGGTCTATTTTCATTCCATCAGGACCATAAAATAATTTATAATTAATTTTTTCATCGGGACGTTGGCGCCAAACTTTTACCGGATAATGATAAGGGTTTCCAACAATTGCATTTTTTGATGCTTGTGATAGAATCTTCACTCCGGCCCGTGAGAACAGTTGAAACTCTTGAGCCGTTCTTTCAAACCCATCGGTTGCCACCAATCGAACATCATAAATTTCTACATGGGCACTATCTGTTTTCCAGGTCATAATCCCATTTTCAAAAGTCATTCCTTCCGGCGAAACTTCTAATTCATAACGAATGGTTGCATCTTTATTTCTATCTTGAACAATGGGCTCATAGCGAAATGTTGCCCCTGCAATAAATTCTGTAACGGTGGGTTGAGTTAAAAACCGTGGCGGATCATTCACATAAATCCAAAGACTTTCATCCCGACTCTCTAATACCGGAACAGCTTTATAGACTTGCTCTTCTTCTGGCGTTGCCGAAGTGGATTCTACAATTTCGTCCACCTTCATTCGCACAAGATACGACAAGGGAAATGCATCCAATTGTTTTTCTGTTGGAACCCAATTTAAAGATTGGCTCTCATACAAAAAATACATCCCTTTCGGTGGCTGGTTGTCCCATCGAAAACTATAAAATTCTTCTGTACTGTCTTTAGGAATATCATAAAGAAACAGTTGCCCCGGTCTAAGCACATAGCGAGGAAGTACATGCTTGGGTAATCGCTGTCCAACTGATTCTTTTGGACGTGGTTTTTTCGGCTGTTCTAACGTTCTAAATACCTTTTTCGGGATCGATACCTTTGGTTGTTCTCGCAGAACTTTTCCTTCCTGTTTCTCTGGAGCCAGTGTACTCGGAATATAACTCCCAGGGGATTGCCCTAGATCTGTGATAATTTTTTCTGCCTGTTGTGGTTGAAGCGGTTCTCTTTCATCCGGAAGAACTTCAATATAAACTTCAGGGACTAAAGGTTCATCATCCTGAACATTCGCCAATAGATTTGGTAGCTGTTTGGTAATAAAATCCGATGTAACCAAATAACCTTGATCTAAACGGTCAGAGCGATTCCCTAGCTGGAGAATATAAATTGAATTCATTTCACCATCCCAACCGGAAACCAAAACATTGCCAGTATATTGCCCTGCTTTAGTCATAGGTACCATGGCAAAAACTTGCATATCTGATGGAATTTGCCTCATGGCATTTTCTACACCTTTATCCAATCCGCCATCATCTCCTGACCTCATGGTGAGGGAATTAATATCAGATGATAGCATTAAAATATCTTCGTAAGTATCTTGATTAAAATCTTCTAAAGCTACTTGAGAAAGAGGTCCGGGATTTACAGGCACTTCATCTATAACTAAGGTTGCCGGTGTTAAAGTAAATGCTGCAATATCTCCGGAATTAAACGGAACAATGACATCAAAAAATCCATCTGAGTCCCAGTCTGTTAATTCAATAGAATAAGGCAAAATCCCACTGAGTCCATCAATTCTTTTTCGAACTAAATGACCCGAATCAAATACACCGCCAATATTATAAAAAGGCTGTGCCTTTATGGTATGACCTTCCGGGCTCAATGCTAAAACATCATCATATCCATCCCCATCATAATCAACAACACCCACATAAAGTAAACCAGATCCAACGAGTAATTCATCGGAGCGAATCTTTTTGGTTAAGGATAAACCTGCTGCAGTAGAATTCACAATTGCAAACCCTCGAAATGGACTTCCCAACGCTAAAACAAGTTCTTGATCTCCATCCGCATCTTGGTCTAATAATTGAAAATTATTGCAACGGAGAGACCGATTTTCTTTTCCAATATCTAGGGTTGCGGTTGGGATTTCTGAAAAATGAGTGCCATCCCACGCATAAGACGCAACAAAAACATGAGGTGTAGAATTATCGGCAAAACGTGATAAGTTCATAACCAAAACCAATTCCGGTGAACCATCTCCATCTAAATCTCCAATTTGTGCATCCACAAACTGACCCTCTAATGCAACGGGTGGCGTAAATTCCCAAATTAAAGTTTGATAGCCATCTTCATCAATTTCATAATATCGAACAGCCGTAGGAAATACATCTTCATAAGGATTTAATTCCAATGCGATAAATTCAAGTAAGGCATCTCCATCTAAATCGTATGTACCATTAATATGAACAATTTTCTGACCATAAGATAAACAAAGGCTAAGAGTGAGAACCTGTAAGATTCTCCGAATATTTTGAGTCCAATGCATGGCGTTACCTATTCATTGCCCCCACTTTCATCATCATTTTCACCTTTCTCTTTTTCTGATTCGTTGTCAGGTTGAGATTCTTCTGGCTCCGCTGGAACACCATCTTCTATCGGAGCAACAGGCTCTTTCCGGTTTTCTAATTTCAGTGTATCAGCCGGTGCAGCGGGGACAGATGTGGGATTCTCCATTTTCACAACTTCGGGCGTTATTTCATCTTCTTGTGGAGAAGGTGCGCTTTCATCATTAGACACAGCCTCATCTGTAATTAATTCGCTTTTTTCAGGGACATTACTTTGTTTCGGCTCCACGGGAATTTCTGGGTTTGTTTGTTCTGGTTGAGCGTCTGGCAAACGAGGTTCTCTTGTAATTTTTGGTAACTTTCCAGCAGGGCCAAATAACGGTTCTTCTAAGGATGCACCTTGCAAAAGTTTAATTTTTAATTCATCCGGAAACATTTCTTGGATCAATCTTGAAAACATAACAGCAGGTTCAACTTTCCCTACAAGATCAAACTCCGTTGTCACTTTTTTAGAGCCATTGGCTCGAACCACAACTTCTCCCCGAACCGCTTGCAAAGTCCCGTCATCCATAAACACGGCCAAAGATTGTGACGGCATAGATGGTGTAGTAGATGATAAATAAATGCCTTGATAAACAGAATCATCATCACCATCAAAAGAAAACCGAATCAATTTATCTGTGAAATCCATATCCAAAGATGTTGGAAATCCTTCAAAGAAATAATCTGGAAATTCAAATAATTTTGGATCGAATGCTTCGGGTTGATATGATTGCGATAATGAATCTTGCGTAGGAGAAATGGACATAAATACCACATTAGTTTGCATATCATGCACCATGGTCAATGTGGTAATGCTGTCGAGTCTTGCATCACGTAAAGAGTAGGCAAAATCAAATGTTTCACCGCGTTTCAAATTTGCAAGATTTGCTGATATTCCATGTTGAAAATGGGTGGCTTCCCCCATGGGTGGCACTTGATTTACAGCCACACCAAAAGGAACTTCTCCATCAAAGATGTAACGATCTTTTGTTTCAGATACCGGTGTCATGGCTAAAACATAATATAGATCGATTTCGTTCTCAGATTGCATATCTAACATTGTATCTGAATCAACCACGATTGGCGTTAAAGCTTTTTGAACTGTTTTAGTAAAAGATGAAATGCCTGAATCTTTTTCGGGAATAGGTGATATGGCTGAATCTAATTTTGCTTTTTCGGGACTGAATTCTCCCAAATTAACCCGGGTAAACCCAGCTTCATCTGCCCAAGTTTCACTTGCCATCTCAATGTTCATAATGGGGACAGACGTTTTTTCTAATGTTCCTGATTCTTTGGGCATATCTTTTTTAACACTTGCTAAATAATCACCCAATGTAGGCGTTAATGCATTATATATTTTTGTTTTTTCAGACAGAGTTGATTTGGTGTTGTACATTCCGTTTCCTCCACCTGGAAGACTTGTAAGATCTGCGTCTCCAGCCATAGGGACAGAATTCAAAGAAGCAGCTTCATCCGTTAGAGGAGGGGACGGAGGTGATAATTGATTTTTTTCATCTCTGGAAGTTAAATAATGAGAAATAGATGATTGGACTTCATTGACTTCTGCGCGATTTCGTGAATCCATTATTTTGGCTAGATTAATTTCGCTATCTTTATTTGAGATCGGGAAAGCGCCCTTTCCTGAAAGACTAGTATTTGAAATTTGAGTGGTAGTTCCATCGACTTCCAATAGAAAAACATCATCCGATCCAAAGGGAATCAATAAACCATTTTTATTCGATCTTTTTGATTCGAAATCTTGGATGTCTGCCCCAAGTATAATACGCGCGTCATTTAATTTGAGTAAATCTGATTGGATTAATTTATAATTTTGATCGATATCAAAAATCGCCGTCTTCAGTTGATTTTTTTCATGAACCATCATGGCAACATAATGTCCACCGTGACTCGAAAATCCACCAGTAAACACTAGACCATAGCCATTACTAATAATGGGAGAAACAAGTTTTTGGACATTTTCTAGTCGAATTCCATCAGTAGAAAGAAGAATATCAAAAACGAAACCGTACCTTAAAGGTGCCCCTAATGCTAAAGATATTTTAGGAGATGCACCCGGAATCAGTGACAGATTTGATGGCCTGACGATATTCGATCCAGAGAATTGTTTTGAAACGGTGAATGGTGTTTTTGAAAATCCCGTTTCATTTCCTGAGAAGACATACAGCCAAGGCTGATTTTCTGTGGATGAATACATTTCAACAACTGCAACCAGATCATGATACCCATCATTATTAAGATCAACAACCTCAGCATCATTGAACTTTTGTCCGTTTGGTAGCAAATATGTCCATATAGTATCTGCGATTGATGATTTTGAAATCTCTACCCAAATCGCAGAAGACGCACGGGTATTTAGGATGAGCGTCTCTACTAGCCCATCTTTGTCTAGGTCGTAAGACCCGTGAACGTGGAAAACCCCCTTGCCTGTGAGACCAGACATGAGAAGAAATCCAAGTATTATTCCTTTTAAGAAGCGCGTTTCAGCACCTTTGAACATACTTAACCTCATGATGTTACCCAAAATTGGATGCAATTATTCGGGAGGCAAATCACGTTTTGATTTCCCTTACCTCGATTACTCTTCAAAAAATATAGGGTCATAGCGCTATTTTTACAAGGAAAAGCCCCTCTGTCTTCTCTAATAGTAATTCTTAAATTTACGGCTATATTTTCTTTCTAAATTCAAGGATGAATCTTAATTTGAGACAGTCTACCATGCGGAGAACTCCAACAATATGATAAAATTTATTTTATTCATCAACCTTAGTGCATCAATCTTGATGGCCCAGTTTGCCTATCCTGCCGAAGATTTTCTTGGCGGCGGAATTGGCTATAGTCCAATGTACATCAAACTTGATTCAATTCCAGGCTCATCATATTTAACAGGACTTGGTCTTGATCCAAAAACATTCAAGGATCCTTTTGTTATCCATGGTGGAGAAGGATTTGCTCATATAACAGGCCGTTGGCGTATTGGCGGATATGCTGGAGTCGGCGCAACCACAATCAGCACCGTACCAGATATTGTAGTTTTTCAGGATACAAATGGCAATGATTCATTAGACGTTGGAGAACCTTCTAAGAATTATACTGAGGACTTTAATCCAACAATTGAAGCAAAATTCTATTTCTCTTTGGGTGCCGCATCCGTAGAATACGTTATGCCGATCTTGCAAGATTTAGAGTTATCTGCAGGCGCTTTAATGGGGCTTGGTAGAACAGGCATTGCACTAGATCAACAAAGTGGAAACCCTAGATGGGCTAAAATTTTTAAAAATGTATATGGAACCATGGATAGCACTGGCACATTATTTTATGGCGTAGACAGTGCAGAATATATTGATCCTGACATTTTACCTGGAGCGGTCCCTGGGCTAATGCGGGATGTAAGTGCTACCTTTTTCAATTTCCAACCTTATGTTGCAGTTAAGTGGCAATTCTTAGAACGCCTTGGACTACGGATTAGCGTTGGATTTAATAAAGGAACCATTACTGCAGGGAATTGGGTCTTGAATGGAAGAACAAAAATTAGTGATTCACCTACGTCTGCAATCCAAGGCGCCTCGTTTCGAACGATGCTTTATATCGGATTATAACTAAACTAAAAAAACATCATGTTTAAAAAACTTCAAAGGGTATGGCCCTTAATGCTGTCCGCAACTTGTGGCTTTCTTTTAGCCGCATTTCTACTTACACCTAAATTGTATTCCAGCAATCAAAATGTATATAAAGTTTTGCGCGAAAAAATTAATGTGCTCCAACAAATTATTTCTTATGTAAACCATTTCTATTTCGATACAGTGGATATGGAAAAAGTAATGGATGGGGCTTTTCATGGGCTCATGGAAGAATTGGACCCGCACTCCACTTACATCCCAGCCAAAGAACAGGAAAATATTGATGAAGTCTTCAAAGGAAAATTTCAGGGAATTGGGATTGAGTTTGATATTTTAGACGGATTTATTACGGTAATTTCTCCCGTTCCAGATAGTCCATCAGATATTGTAGGGCTAATGCCCGGAGACAAAATTATTGCCATTAACGGGGAAGATGCCTACAAAATTACAAAAGATGAAGTTTTTAAAAAATTACGGGGCCGGAAAGGCACTCGAGTTGATGTTAGAATTAGTCGTATTGGAGCCCAACCTTTTAATGTCATAATCATTCGAGACAATATTCCTATTTATAGTGTAGGCGCTGCTACCATGATTGATGAAGAAACGGGATATGTTTTCCTTAGACGATTCTCTGCTACCACAGAAAAAGAAGTTACTGCTGCCATAGATAAACTCTTAGATCAAGGTATGAAGCGTTTATTATTTGACCTTCGTGGAAATAGTGGTGGATTTCTAGAACAAGCAGCTGCTATTTCAAATCAATTTATAACCACCACAGATACATTGGTTTATACCATTGGTAAAATTAAAGAATCCAATCAAGTCTTTCTTGCAAGTCCCAAAAAAGGGCATGACGATTTTTCCTTAATTGTTTTGATTAATCGCGGTTCCGCAAGTGCTGCAGAAATTGTATCAGGCGCAGTTCAGGATTTGGATCGAGGACTCGTGGTGGGTGAAACCAGCTTTGGAAAAGGATTAGTGCAACGTCAACTTCCATTGGATTCTGGTGCTGCGGTTCGAGTTACCATCGCTCGATATTATACGCCTTCTGGACGATTAATTCAACGACCTTACGAAGATGGAAATGATTTGGCCTATTACCGAGAATTATATGCTACAGACCGTGAATCAAAAATTGATAGCTTGAAAGAACTTCGTCCAAAATATTCCACAAAATCAGGACGAGTCGTTTATGGTGGTGGTGGAATTACACCGGATATTTATATTCCATACAAAAATTCAATTAATGTTGAAACAGGTAAAGTGTTACGGAGTGCAAAGCGACCCATATTTAATTTTTCATCTGAATATGCTTCAACCCATCCCAATGAGTTTTCATCATTTACTACTTTTAGAGATGAGTGGAAAGTGTCCACACCCATTTTTAACGACTTTCTTTATCATCTCCAACAGGACTCTATCAATGTCAATAAAGATTCATTGCTCGTAAATACTGAATTTATTTATAATAGAATTAAAAGTGAAATTGCTGGATCCGTATGGGGAAAAGATGAAGCAGCGAATATCAGATTAAAGCTAGATAATCAGGTAATCGAGTCTTTAAAACATTTTAACGAAGCTAATGCATTTTTAAAATCCTTGAATTAAATTGTGAGACTTTTTAATAAACTTTTTTGTTATTTTAACCCCTACATTAATAAGATCAAAACCGGAGTAATACTATGGTCCATTATTTTTTAGAAGGTGGCGGCTTTATGTGGCCAATCCTAATCACACTATTGTTTGGGCTCGGATTTGCCATTGAACGATTTTATTCGCTCATGATGTCTGCCGTTGATTCAAAATCGTTTTTTGATGAAATCATTCAAGCAATTGATGATAATGGTACACCAGCGGCCGTTAAAGTTTGTGAAGAAACCGATGGGCCTGTTTCATCAATTTTCTATGCAGGGCTTTCTAGAATACATCGCGGTTTAGGCGATGTAGAAAAAGCAATCCAAAATGCTGGCGCTATTGAAATGGCTTTTTTAGAAAAAAACATGATTTGGCTTAATGCTGTTATCACGATTGCTCCTATGCTTGGATTTACAGGAACTGTTGTGGGTATGATTGGCGCTTTCGACGCAATTAAAGCAGCCAACGATATTTCTCCTGCTGTTGTTGCGGGTGGTATTTCTCAAGCATTATTGACAACTGCATTCGGACTTATTGTTGCCATGATTATTCAGACATTTCAAAATGTTTTTGTATCTAGAATTGATAAACTTGTTTTAGATATGGAAGAACAGTCTGTAAAGATCATGGATCATTTGTACGAAAAAGAAGTAAAAAAGTCCTAATCACCTAAGCCCAACATGGCTAATAAACGCAGATTTAAAGGTGGTGAGATTCCAACATCTTCCATGGCAGATATTGCTTTTCTACTTCTAATTTTTTTCCTGGTTACAACCACAATTGATACGGATAAAGGGTTGGGGATTGTACTTCCACCACCTGGTGATATGGAAATTGAGATTCGGAAAGAGAATATTCTTAATTGTCTTATTAATTCCCAAGGGAAAGTTTTGCTAGATGAAGAGCCTACGGCTATTGAACAAATCCATCGGATTGTAGGGCAAAAATTGCGGGCAAATGATAAACTAATTGTCTCCGTAAAATCTCACCCGAAAACAGCGTATAATGATTATGTTCGCGTCATTGATCAATTAAAAATGGCTGACGCTAAACGAATCTCTATCGCAAACAGTAACTAATGAAATTCACAAAAAAAACCAAAATATCAAGTGAAATCCCAACGGCTTCAATGCCTGATATTATTTTCATGTTGTTAATCTTTTTTATGGTTACCACGGTCCTAAAAGAACACTCCGGACTTCCCGTGAACCTTCCGAAAGCAAAACGAATTGAAAAACTAAAATCGAAGCGCCATACGGTTCAACTTTGGGTATCAAAAGATGGGATGATTTCTATTGATGATCGCTTACTTAGTGTAGATGAAGTTTCGATGGTTATGTATGATAAACGTGTGGCGGATCCCCAAATTGTGGTTTCCTTAAAGGGCGATGAAGAAGCAGAAATGGGATTGATTTCAGACATTCATGAAAATTTACGTAAGGTAGAAGCGCTAAAACTCAATTACTCTACGAAAACATTGGTGGATTGATGGACCATGTAAATCCACTAAAAATAAAATATCCTATTGTCATTCGGATTACTGGACTCATTGGCGTTACACTCGTTATTATGAACTTTCTTCTTTTTCCGCGATTCTTAAATTCAAAAGAATTCGAAGAAGTTAACCAAGTTATCATCGAGAATATTGATATCCCCCAAACGCAACAAATGGATAATACGCCTCCCCCATCTCGTCCATCTATTCCTGTCCCTTCTGACGATGAAGATATTGCAGATGATTTAACATTGGACGAATTAGATTTCGACGATTTTTCAAACATGGATGCGCCACCACCACCACCATCTGGACCACGTGTAACATTTATTCCTTACGATGATCCACCGGTGGCCATGTCACCTATTCGCCCTGTTTACCCAGAAATTGCACAGGAAGCTGGCATTGAAGGCGTCGTGATTGTACAGGCATTTATCGATGACAAAGGTCGCGTCAAAGATACATTAATTTTAAAAGGAGTCCCGAATACCGGACTTGATGAAGCGGCAATGGAAGCGATTCGAAATACTCGCTTCAAGCCAGCTAAACAGCGTGAACGCGCAGTCGGTGTTTGGATCTCAATTCCAGTAAATTTCAGACTAAAATAAACACTACCGTCATTTATCTATAAAAAAGCCTCGGCAAATGCCGAGGCTTTTTTATAGATGATATTTACAAAAATAAATAAAACTCTAAATATATTTTATCCTTTCACATTAGCACTGTGAAATTCCCAATTCATTTTTCGAATATAATCCACAGAGATTTCTTTTGGACATTCTGCTTCACAAGCACCTGTATTTGTACAATGCCCAAAGCCTTCCTCGTCCATTTGCTTTACCATCCCAATGACGCGTTCTACCCGTTCAGTTTGACCTTGAGGCAATAAAGCCAATTGGGATATTTTTGCTGCTGTAAATAAATTAGCCGATGCATTCTTACATGCAGCCACACAAGCACCGCATCCAATACATGCAGCAGCATCAAAAGCATCATCAGAAATATCTTTGCCAATAGGAATTGCATTCCCATCCGGAGCGCTGCCAGTATTCACTGATACAAATCCACCCGCTTGAATAATTCTGTCGAACGGCGTTCTATCTACTATTAAATCTTTCAATACAGGAAATGGTTTTGCACGCCAAGGTTCAATCGTTACCGTATCGCCATCATTAAAATGTCGCATATGGAGCTGACAAGTTGTTGTACCTTCCAGCGGTCCGTGTGGGCGACCATTAATCACCATAGAACACATACCACAAATCCCTTCTCGGCAGTCATGATCGAATGCAACTGGCTCATCCCCTGAATTCACTAAATTCTCATTTAATACATCCAACATTTCTAAAAATGACATATGTGTATTTAGATCTGAAATATCATAGGTTTTAAATCCACCGGGTTCTGTGGGTCCATCTTGTCGCCAAATTTTGAGAGTCAGATTTAAATCAGCCATTATTTATAACTCCGCTGTGTTAACTGTACAGCTTCAAATTCTAATTTTTCTTTATTCCGGACTGGATCTGTACCTTCTCCTTGATAGTCCCAAGCAGACGCAAATGTAAAATTTTCATCGTCCCGTTTGGCTTCGCCTTCGTCAGTTTGAGACTCTTCCCTGAAATGTCCACCACAAGATTCGCTTCGATCCAATGCGTCCCGAACCATGAGTTCGCCCAATTCAATAAAATCTGCAACGCGTCCTGCTTTTTCTAATTCGGGATTCAAAACATTATCCCTGCCGGGAACACGTACTTTATCCCAAAATTCTTTTTTCAATGATTGGATTTCTCCAATAGCTTTTGTGAGACCTGCAATATTTCTAGCCATTCCACAATTATCCCACATAATATGTCCTAAATCCCGGTGGAAACTTTCCACAGAACGGCTGCCGTTATTGTTCAGTAAACGGTCATTACGATTTTTCGATTCCTTTTCCGCTTTTTCAAATGCTTCGTGATCCGTGGAAATGGCCGGTGTACGAATATCATTAGATAAATATTCACCAATGGTGTAGGGTAAAACAAAATAGCCATCAGCCAATCCTTGCATCAGAGCGGAGGCGCCAAGACGATTTGCACCATGATCTGAAAAATTACATTCTCCGATTGCGTATAATCCCGGAACTGTTGTCATTAAGTTATAATCTACCCATAGTCCGCCCATGGTATAATGAACTGCCGGATAAATCCGCATAGGTGTTGAATAAGGATTGTCGCCTGTAATTTTTTCATACATTTCAAATAAATTTCCATAACGGGCGCTCACCACATCTTGCCCTAATCGCTTGATAGCATCTTTGAAATCTAGATATACAGCTAGTTTTGTGGGGCCCACACCAAATCCTTCATCGCACCGTTCTTTGGCTGCGCGGGAGGCAACATCCCGGGGAACCAAATTCCCGAATGCAGGGTAACGTCGTTCTAAATAATAATCTCGTTCATCTTCTGGAATATCTCGGGGTTGACGGTCATCACCTTTTTTCTTTGGTACCCAAATCCGACCATCGTTTCGGAGGGATTCTGACATCAGTGTCAATTTAGATTGGTAATCTCCAGAAACTGGAATACAAGTTGGATGAATTTGTGTAAAACAAGGATTTCCAAACATGGCGCCTTTTTTATGCGCTTTCCAAATGGCGGTTACATTACTCGCCATGGCATTGGTAGAAAGATAAAAAACATTTCCATATCCACCTGTGGCAAGCACAACTGCATGACCAAAATGTCGCTCATATTTTCCAGTCATCAAATCCCGAACAATTACCCCTCTGGCTTTTCCATCAATTTTGACAATATCCAACATTTCGTGGCGATTGTACATCTTAACGCCGCCTTTAGCGATTTGTCTGCTCAAAGCGCTATATGCACCTAATAATAATTGTTGTCCTGTTTGTCCTCGTGCATAAAATGTACGTGAAACTTGCACACCACCAAAAGAACGGTTGTCTAAAGTGCCACCATATTCTCTAGCAAACGGCACACCTTGCGCCACACATTGATCTATAATACTTGAGCTAACTTCCGCCAAGCGATGAACATTCGATTCTCTGGAGCGGTAATCGCCTCCTTTTATTGTATCATAAAATAGACGATAAACAGAATCTCCATCATTTTGATAATTTTTTGCGGCATTAATTCCACCTTGCGCCGCGATGGAATGGGCCCGACGTGGACTATCTTGAAAACAAAATGTTTTTACATTATATCCCATTTCTGCCAAAGAAGATGCTGCAGATGCTCCCGCTAATCCTGTCCCAATTACAATAATATCTAATCGTCGTTTGTTGGCTGGACTCACCAAAGGTACTTTGGATTTATAATGTGTCCATTTATCTGCTAAAGGACCTTGTGGGATTTTGCTTTCTAACATTAGAGACTTTGTAAATATAAAATGATTGGAATACTTGCGAATGCGCTTGGAATTAGGATGGAAAAAAGAATTGCTGTTTTCTCAATCGGCTCAAGATATTTCCGGGTTTTAAGACCTATTGTTTGAAATCCCGATCCAATGCCATGACTCAAATGGAATCCTAAAATTATCATGCTAAAAACGTAGAACGCTGTGTACCAAATATTCTGGAATGCGACGACAGTCACCGTATAAAGATCTTTATTGCCGGAAGGATCATTTCCGATGGCTCCCCAATGCATTTCATACCAAAAACTTTTCATATGGAGAATAATAAAAACCAAGAGGAGAGATCCTAAAAGTGCCATATTTCGAGAGGCCCAGGCACTATTTTCACCTCCGCCTTCAACAGCGTATCCAATTGGACGTGCCTGCTTAGATTGAAGGACAAGAATGATCGTTAATAGAATATGAAGTATGATAGATGTGTAGGTGACGATAGATAAAATTTTAACGGCAGGGTTTGTGGTCATAAAAAGCGCATATTCATTGAATTGCTTTTGAGCAGCTTCTCCTGAAAGTAGTATCAATTGGAGATTACCAATAAGGTGCCCAATGAGAAATATGACTAAAAATAATCCGGACAATGCTGCCAGGGTTTTTCTAAAAAGTGTTGAAGAAAAATAAGAATTCATTTAATATATAGTTTCGATATCCACGGGTGGAAATTAGTGTTTCATAATGGAGCTTGCACGAAAAAACCATTCCATAATTTGTGGCAAATTAAATCCTATAACCAATGAGCTTATTTTGATTTTAATTGAGTGGAAAAATAAGCACTGGTAATCCACATGACTGATTGCAAATAAAGTATCGTTTTAAATGGAGAGAGTGGAATAAAATTGAAAACCATGTAGGCCACACCCATTAACATAAAAAGCAATACAGCCAAAATTGAATTTCGCGCCAAGGCAGTTCCCATTCGAGTCACTTGTACATAGGTCACAATCAAAAGGCCAATGGACAAAACCCACCAACCGAAAAAGCGATAAATCACCAATAAATATTCAGGAAGATGTGCATTGATATCTACTGCAAACAAAGTTTGAAAAGATGTTTGCAGTAGCGCTTCGTTGGGTGGCTGATCCAGCATCCAGGGTTCCGGATGAAAGAGCCATCCTGCGCCCAACCCAATGGCACCAAGTCCAATGAGAAAAAGGGGAATCCAAGTAAGATTGTGTATGGTTTTTTGGTTCATATTAGTTATGCTTTTACAATGAGAGATTCATGCACCACAGTATTTTATTTTATCATTTGTGGTGCTCAATATTGGGTTTGGTTGTTTTATGATAGTAGATTTCCAAAATGAAGTGACTTAGAATAATGACAGATGTGCGGACTACAATAACAGATAATCTGAACATCGTTTCGATTAATAAATTTGAAATTATAAAAGTCGGTTTGCCCGCTGTAACTGTAGCCCAAACAAGTGAGCTTATTTTGCTTGCGTCTGCAAGTCAAACGGACCATTTTTCATCACGGTTTCAAAAAATTCTTCAAAAAACTTTTCTTCTCTCCAGCCCCGTTCTTTGAGTCCCACCAAAGCAAAGTTCCCAGCCCATTGGTTCCATTCTCTATAGGATTTGCCTTGGGGCCCTTTTTGCGTATCATCCAAAACGAGCGCTGCTTTATTAAACTGGTGGCGTTCTTCAACAGACCAATTTTTCACGACGGATAAAATTTCATCTCGAACAGTTTCCGATGTAAGCACGCCAGTCCAAAACGCCACGGGCGCCATTTCATATCCTTGGGGTGGTCGATCTGCGCCTCGGACTTCCACCAAATGTTTCAGTCTCACATTGGTGAAAATTTGATGGAGTGCAGCTTGTATATCTTCGGTTCGCAATTCGCCCCTTGTTTCCAAATCAATCAATCTTTCTCCCAATGTTTGGTTTGTATCTACAATCATGCCAGTTTCATTTAGTTCAAAAATTCCCGGAACCGTCATAATATATTCAATATATCGATCAATTAATCCTTCTTGGGAATTGATGCCATGATCAATCAAATTCCGGCAACGAGGATTGTCTGTATTTTCCCAAATAACATTTCTGAGATTTTGATTACCTGTGGATTTGCCAAATTGAAAAGGACTATTTGCAAAAAGATAGGCAGAAACGGGCTGGAGACAATCAGCAACGAAAGTCATATCTTCCATGTCTTTTTCACTGGCAATATCATAATTGATTTGGACACTGGTTGTATTACGCATCATCCATTTTCCCCGGGTGCCATTTTGTTCCATATTGACATTCATGAGTTGGTATTTCAATTGGTCAATCAGGTCAATATCATCCGGACCATAATTAGGATCTACGCCATAACTGATAATCCTTAAATCGTTGGCATTTACAACTTCCATTAGAGCTTGCTTATGTTTTCCTAAGGCAGAAAATAATGTATTCAAATTTCGGTATGGCGGACTAGACCACTCCAATTGTCCACCGGGTTCTAAAGAATAAATACCATTTGTTCCCACATTTTCATTCATGATACAAAGAAGATCTGTGGCAGAAAATTCGTCACATGGATTCACAGGAATTCGGCGATTATCCGCCGTATAAATAAAACATTCTTCTTCTATTCCAATTGTACGTGATTCTGCCGGTACGAGTTGGGATAGAATAAAAGCTCGGATTTTATCGTGAAGAATCATACAGGAAATTATAATCGGATTGTTTGGATGTTATAACCAATTATTTATAAAAGTGATTATTAAATCATGCCCCACGTAATTAAGCCGAATAAAGCCATAATCACTGGAAATCCAATAAACATCCCGCCGGTCAATTCTCCCAGTTTTTTTGGAACGGGTCCCATTCGATTAAATTTTAAATTCACAACCATCACATTTCCTGGGTCCACATAGACGCTTTTTGATCCAAATGACTTGTTATTGGTTGTGATAGGATCATGTCCCACCAAATCATATAAGCCATCATGGGCAATAACTCGGGCATAGACGGGTGTAAACCCGCTTACTTGATGTAATCCGGGCTTCACTTTAACAGCGCCTTTTAAGGGCGTTTCGCCTACAAAATTTCCATCAATATAAACTGGCACACCATCTACGTTTGATAAAACTCGAATGCCTGCATCTACGGATTCTGAAAATCTATCCTGAACTTGATACCATTTTTCTTGATCTAATTCGTTTTGATTTAATTCTGATCCTGGATGCATGGGCGTATATTTTATTGTTTTGGGATAAATCCAATCTTTATCATCATTGTCAGCAGGGTTTGTGTATTCTAAATCAATCCATTGAATAAGAGCCGGCAATTTCCCCGGACGAGAATTTTTTATTTCTTGCGAAGGTTCAAAGCCCGGTTCATTCACGATTGAAAAATCACCTGATACTGCTTTTTTAACCTGATAGGCATCTTGAATAAGCATGGGCGGTTGAAGATCTTCATTTAAAAAAAATGTGTCTGGTATGACTGAAGTTAACTCGTGGAAAACTTCATCTATTATTAAACCTTCATCCTTCACTGGCGTTACGCTCTTTCCATTCTCTGGATTAATTGGATTAAGAATAATTTCAGGGTGGAACGATTTATTAACAAAATTATTTTTTACCTTTTCTACATTTTTAAGATGGGAAGCTCGTTCTTGCTTGGATTGAAGGCCAGCCCTAAAATTTTCAAATGATTCATAAGGATGGTTCGTAACAAATATTCTACCTTCATATTTAAAAATGGCATTGGGGCCCAATCTAACTCTAGCAAGATCAAACGCTTCCCTGAATGCCATTGATTTATATTCGGGAAAACCTGATGGTGAATTTTGAGTATTATTCTGAAATTTTTGGGTCGTCCTATCCGGTTGAGTATTATTTAAATGAATAAAAATAATGGATTCAACATCGTCAGAAATATTTTGGACTTCATACCCGAGAATTCTTTTTTTAAACATGATGGACAGTTGAGTCGAGCCGTCCAATTCATCTAAGACAAGACTGGAAATCGGGTCGCTAAATAATGCATTGGGAAACTTATCTCCGGGAGGCTTGATGTCAAGAAGGGTGATATAAAGCCGGGATCGATCAGATGACCATGCAATAATATCATTGGAATAAACAGGGACTGAATATGACAAATGTATTTCAATTCCATTATTTCGTACAATGTAGCGGATATCTTTTAATCCGCCTTCGCCTAGACAAATGGATATTACAATAAGTCCAATGAAAATATTTCGATACAAATACAAGCCTTCAATAATCGATTGAGAACAACTAACTAGAATTTAAAAAATTCATAGGGAGCAATGAAATTTAAAACACCCTAATTATTGTAAAAATTTCTCTGTGAATCTTGTTTGAATAATGAATAATATTGACACGCAATATTTTCAGTCAAATGAGCCATACAAACTAACTTAAAATCATTGATACTTTCATTTCAATTTGTTTTTGCTATTTATCAATTAGTATACTAAATTTTATTTTTATGGCAATAATAAATTGTTGTAATTACCGAGGTTACCATGAATAAAATATTTTTAATTATTCTTCTTTCGCTATCCGTTATTTTAATAGGGGATAATGATGTGAAAAAGAAAAAAGTCTATCGAACACAGGCGGGAACAATTATCCGCCCACCTGTACCTGTATTAGAGAAAAATACATCTAATTCCAAAAGCAGGAAGATAAACTCCAAGAAAACCAATAAACAATATAGCTCCACAAAACGTGTTGTGGAATCTAATGAAATGACGAGTCTTAAAACTCAAATTGAAAGTTTAACAACTCAATTAAACTCACTGGCAACGATGGTTCAAGTCCATAAAGTGGATACCCTTTTAATTTATAATACATTATTTGATACATTAACAATTCTGGATACAACATTTATTTACACGAATGCAACAACCACTATCTATGATACAACAGTACTTCACGATAGCTTGTATATTTATCAATACGATACAACAACCTTGTCCAATACCGTTTTTGATACATTGGTGGTCTTAGATACCGCCTATATTTATACATCCAATACCAACTATGTAAAAGACACCATGTGGGTTTTTGCAAATGATACAATGACCGTATATGATACGGCTTGGGTTTATGCGTACGATACCACATTTGTTATGGATTCTCTTTGGATTTTCGCTCATGATACTGCGATTATTTATGATACACTGAAAATTTTTAATTATGATACAGTTACAATTCACACATATTCTC
Source organism: Fidelibacterota bacterium (assembly GCA_018674095.1). Taxonomy (GTDB): domain Bacteria; phylum Fidelibacterota; class Marinisomatia; order Marinisomatales; family UBA1611. The sequence continues at coordinate 4,273 of JABHAX010000022.1, read as the reverse complement.
GAAATTTTACACCAGAAATTTCCGATGGTGTTTTGGCGCAATTTCCAAAATGGCAAACTTTGGATGATGCAATAAAAGCTCGCAATACAGGAGATGAATATGCACAAGAATGGATTAATCAAGCCCTGTATGAAGCCAAAGGGGATTGGTCAAAAGCCGCAGATGCTTATTTAAAATTTCAAGAAATATTCTCAAATTCAAAAATGAAGGGAATGTTTAAAGATGCGAATAATCCGGAAATGATTGGACCTCAATTCAAATATAGATCGGTTGTATTTGATACGCTTGAAATATTAACCTTTGACACAACGGTTGTTCAAGATACAATTCGAGATTTAGTCCATCAAACAATTATGGAATATGATACCACCGTCATTATAGACCCAAAATTAGTTATTCAAAATTCAACACCACCTGGACATGAACTTTTTATGCGCTATTATGGGAATGGAAATATTCGAGAACGGGGAATGACCAAAGATGAAAAAAGAAATGGTCCTTGGATTTATTTTGACGAAGAAGGAACGATTATACGAAAAGTCAATTATGATATGGGTAAAATTGTTTTAGATGATGATGGAAATAGAAAAAAGAAAAAAACAACAAAGAAGAAGTCGAAAAAAAAAAGTAACAATAAAAAATCGGAATCATTTGGATATATCAAGAAGAAAAATCAAAATGGATCAAACACCATTTATTCTGATGTGGATACTAAGCCAACACCCATGACAGAAATTATTCCAAAGGTTGGTCCTGTTAAAAATAACACTAAAATTCATTTGAGATTTATTGTAGATATAAATGGGAAGGCACGCAATATAACGGTGTTAAATAGCACACGAAACAAAAAGTTAGACCATGCCACAATGAATGCGATTAAAAATACAATTTATAATCCAGCCATACTTGATCAAAAACCCGTCTCAGCTTGGACAGAATTTTATTATGAATTTAAAATTCCTAAAAAAGGATTGAAAAAAATAACATCTTTTTTAGGATTGAGTAAATAAAATAGTTAAAAAGGAATTCAGTAAAACTTAAATTCTAATTTTTATAATTTCTTCTATAAAACCAATTTTATCCCAAACCCCAGGATATAAATCCCATTATAAAAAAGATTATGGGGGTTCCAATCATCATTCCACCTGATTTTTGTTTTGGTCTTTTAGATTTTGACCGAACCTCTCCTGAATTAAATGTAACAATTTCTGTAATTCCCGGTTGAGCATAAACTGTCGTTGCCCCATATAAATTATCCTGTGACTTCAATCCATGTTTCGTTTCATAATAAGATGATAAATGGGTTAAATACGGAGATTCTTTACTGACTTGGTGCCATCCAGCATTCACTCGAATAGGACCATTTAAAGGCGTGTCGCCCACAAATTTCCCATCGATATAAATACGGATATTGGGTTTTTCTGTTTTGACGTAAATCTCACTAGTAAGATAAAATAGATAGAGTGAATCTTCCCAATAATCGCCCTCATAATAAAATACATTTTCATGCGTATCATCCGGCCAAGTGATCTCGGCGTCCAAATCAAACAATGTAGGCTTTATATCATTTATAAAAACTGAATCTGTTTCAATAAATCGATCTGGAATTAAAATCTGATTTTTAGGAAAATTATCACTCATCCAAGAAAACATTATGGGTTTAATAGAAGAAGTATCTATTTGTACGTGTGGCTCGATGGAACTGATTGGGGTAATCGTCAATTCCTCGGCGAATGAATCAAATAAATTTGTTGGGATTGAATCCTTATTTATTTCTTCAATCATTAAAGGTTGAGAATTCACAATTGAGTCTGCTAATGCCATGGCATCAGATTCTTCGTTAATATTAACAACCATAGATTCCTCAAAGATTTCAGGACCTTTCTTTTTCATTTTTTCCCAGGGATGATTTGTAGTATAAAGTTTACCCTTAAAATCAAAAATTGAATTTGAACCCAATTCGATTCTAGCTTGATTAAAAGCTGCTTTAAATGAGGTATTATATTTTGGAAAACTTTTTGATTCAGCAACACTAAAAATGGTTGTTCCACTTTTACTAATATGATTTTTCAGGCGAGCCACTTCAGAACTTTTCATTTCTGTATGAATAAATATGACAGCACTAGGAATAGATTTGGAGTTAATAATATCAATCCCCAAAATTGGATTTTTAATCAAAAATGCAAGTTGGATAGATTCATCAAAAGCATCAATAACAATCTGTTTAATCGCCCCTTTAAATTTTCGTTTATATTCTTTATTGATGGGCGCTTGTGTATTGAGCAGGGAAAGGTAAACCCAATTTTGACTTGATTTCCAAGCAATTATTTCATCATCGCTTATTAAATCGTCAAAATCCAGATTTACCATAATGCCATTTTGCATAGCACTATACCTTATGTCTATGAGTGTTGATCCTGAAAGATTACAGACAAGAAGCACCCATACACATTTTAGAAATATGTGTCTCAAGTAGAACTCCGCATGGTTAAGCCGTTAGAGGCTTAATCGAATTTTAAACTTAAATATTCAATTAAAGCAAGAGATAACTCAACTTTGTTATCTTAGTATATAAAGGAGGTTATAATATTTTTTATAGCTTAAAATGACCTAAAGTAAATTTGAAAGTTTACTCAAAAACAAATAGGGAAAGGGCTCATTTCAAGGAGAGTTAAACTCAATTAGATTAACTGAACGAGTATCCAGTTTAAATGGCTCTTCTTAATATTTCAAAATTGGATTATCACCAATAGCGCCCGATTAAAATTGGTAAAATATTAAAAAAAATTTTAGTTATAGACAAGATCCACAATCAATAATACGTCAAGTATATTGACTGTTTCATCAAAGTTAATATCACCACGATATTCTTCATCTTCATCTAAATCAATTAATCCCATTACATATTGAGCGCAAAGAATTACATCCATAATAGAATAATTTCCGTCACCATTTACGTCTCCCATTAATAAGGTTGTTAATTGATATAACTCATTATCATTATGACATACAAACCAAATTGAGCCATCGGGCCCAACCTTGATTCCCATCACCTCATTGGTAAGTTCAGTTTCAATGCGTCCTAATTCGACTATAGGATTTTGTGTAATATCATAAACAATAATTTCACCACTGGAAAAATCACTAACTAATAATCGGCCATTATAAATATCTAAACCTGTGGGTTGGTTTAAATTTGAATCGGCTACAACTTCCCAATCAGTGCCCATCATATTATAGTACCCCGCCAGCGTTTCACCGTAAGGACTCAAGTTACCTGCTATACTTCCTGAATTTGGATCCATTCTAATAATACGTTCATTCCCTGTATCTGCGATATAAAGCAAACCGGATTCAGGGTCAATTTCCATATGACTTGATAATCCTGGTTGCCGTTGAACCACCACATCAGTATGGCGCCAAACAAGTCCATCCGAATGATATTCGCCTCCTGCCGCATGTGGATTTACAAAATCATATTTTGCGATGGCATTATGAAAACCATCAAACACCCAATATACATTTTCACCAGCACTGGCAATTCCTTCTCCGTAAGGCGTTTGATGAATCATATCCAAATGGCTACCCAGTTCTGGACCATTTTGATGAACACGGGCATAAATGGAAGTATCGGAATCCCAAAGCGTGATCCCTGTAAAATAGCCATTATTATTATTTGCATCCTGTACGTCTAACGGATTGGCAAAGGTGCCATTTTCACTTATAGCAATTGCGCTGGCGGTGTGCATGAAATGGCCTGAATATGAATCTTGTCTATAATCTGCCCATTGTGTTTCTAGTCCTGCATCGTAATAAGTGACGGTACTGCCGCCGTGGGTTCGGCCGCCTGTATTATTTTCATTAATAACCCAAAGCTCATTTTGTCGTGCAATATCTTTATGAAAATCAAGATCTCGGGGCAAGGTTAAACCATCCGATGCAGTCCCCTGTAATGTAGTTGTAAAGTTTCCAATTAAATAGGCATCGATAATATTTTGAGATGGTAAAAAAGAAATGCTGAGAAAGAAGAATAAGACTCTTAAATCTAAACTCGATCTTTGAGAATGTTGTTTTTTCATTTTAGGGGCCCGTAATGATTAAATTTTGTGGTGGGAATATAAAAATTGTGTCGCTTATTACCAAATGCCTATGCAATTTTCCGGCAGTCTGGCAAATCATCAAGATTCAAAAAAATGGTGCCTGACTGCCGATAAAAATAATGGCTATTTCATTAACACCAATTTTTGAGATATGTGAGTTTTGCTGCTATTGA
>JABHAX010000221.1 GCA_018674095.1 Fidelibacterota bacterium | reverse complement strand
TACTAGCCCCAGTGCCCGACCGCTATACCGAAACACCCCCAAATATCGCCGTGGGCTTTTGGCATTAGAACCTGCTGGGGCAGGCGGAACATGGGGCGAGTTAGAGCGGGACATGTGAATGCCTAATCGTAGCAATCATTTCCTGAGTATTTACGGAATTTATCATCATTCCTTTCATCCACCAATATCTCAGGTCTCGCATCCATTCACGATATTGTTGTAGAAGCGCATCAACTTCTTCCTCTGTTAGTGCATCCCATTGTGGCGCGGGTTCATTCACCCAATCTCCTGGATGATCCGGTAAGGGATGGGGAGAAAGAATTGAACTTAATTCCAATTCGATAGAATTTTCACTGGCTTCTTTTATTTCAGGATATTTTGGCCCAAACATAGTTCTGCTCAGTAAATGATTAACGGTGCCCATGTTCCAATCCACATCACGTAGGGAATTAACATTACTCGTTACAGGAAGGATGGGTGGCGTCTCGTGAACTTTTGGTGGGTGGTAAATGGGCAGTTTTTTTTCTAAATATTCACGATGAAGTTTTGCAACACGTTTAGATGGCCAATTGGGATTAAGCCGGTCAATGTCGGGGCGGGAAGCCTTCCCGCCTTTAAAAAAATCTCTTCTGGAAAGTAGGTTCTTGGACATTTAATAAAATTTAATAATAATTACTAAGGTCTGACTATAAAAGATGAAAAAGTTAAATCGCCATAATAAAATCTGTAATCAGATTTTTGGCTTTGAGAGGTATCTTATGTCCCGCTGATACCAAATTGAAATTCACCGAGTATCCCAATTCATCAAATAATTTCAACGCTTTTTCACTTTCTTCTGGAAAGATAACCTTATCCCTATCTCCATGAATTAATAAAACCGGTGTTTCCTTATTCTCAAGATTAGCATCTATTTTAAAACGATCTTTATACTTAATAAATCCAGCAATGGGGATGATGCCACCAATGGAAAAAGGTTGCCTAATTATCCATTCCATAGTAAGACAAGCACCTTGGGAAAATCCCAATAGAAAGATCTCATTATACTTAAATCCCTGATCAATCAAATCCTGAATTAAAGAACTGATAATTTTAAAGGAGTCTTTATATTTCCAACCAGTTTCATCATTTCCATCAAACCAGGTATATCCACTTTTATCTGATTTATAAGGCGCTTGGGGGAATACCCATTTCGTATCAGGTAACCGTAAAAATCTAGCTACGGGTTCCATGGATGAGACATCCCCAGTCCATCCATGGATAGCAATGACTACTTTTTGGGGTGATTCAGATGTTGAAAAAGTATTTAAAATCACTTACTGGAATTCAATACAACAACAATAGTCGACAACTTCAACTTCAGAAAATTCATCTGAATCCTTTTTATAACGGATGCAGTCTCCGATAGTGGGATACACATCAATATTTTGTACGCTGGTAAAATCATCACCAAAGATTACTTCTTTGTATTCATAACCATCACTCGATCCACCACCGCAGTCGGCGCATTCTGAATTACCTTCCCCTGCGTCACAACTTAATAAAAAACACGATAAAAAGATTAAGGCTAGGTTATTATTCATATGTAACTCCTATAATTGCTTAAGAACCAGGTGTCCGGTTTTTTTCATATTGTTCCATTCTCTGTTGAAAATTTTTCAGGTTCCTGGCTTGCAACAAATGGCTTATTTTAATGTTTTCTTTTAATGTAATAGTTGACTTCTCCCCGTAATCGTGACCAGGATAGATTCGTGTATTTCCATCCATCGTCAGAATCTTATTATACACAGAATCGTAAAGATCGGCAATATCACTTTTTATAGAAATGACTCGACCTGTTCGACCGACAAATAGGGTATCACCCGTAAATAAAATTGAGTCTAATTGGTAACAAATTGAATCATAATAATGTCCTGGAGTGTGAATTGCTGCAAAGGGTAAATCTCCAATCTTAAAAAGTTGGTTATTTTTTAAAGATTTAAATTTTTTAATTTTCAAGAATTCACTTGAGTCTGGATGCCCTAGAATAATCACTTTTGGAAAAGCTTCAATATATTGGTCTAAATGAGCAATATGATCCCCATGCGAATGTGTGATCAGAATGGCCCCAGGTTGGTCACGTAAAAAAGGAGAAATTTGCTTGATTCCTACAGCGGCATCAATAATCAATTGGGCACCTGTCCTGGTACAGGTGACCACATAGCTAAAGTTTTGGTCATAGCCACCGCAAAGGGAACGAATTGAAAAATCTGTTGTTGGTATCATGAATAATTGCCGGAAGATGCTTTAAAATTCTGTAATTTTCTCATGGTAAACATACCACTAATCAACCAATTATCAATCGATCAGTTTTAAAAAGGACAAATAAACATGCAAAAAAGACAGTTAGCATGGTATCTTATTTTTGGTGGATTGGCAATAATTTTATTGTCATTCGTAACAACTATATTATCATTCATTGGAAATCATCCTCTCATCGGATTGGCTTTGGTTGCCATTGCAGGTGGTGTATTTTTATTGGCTTTTGAATCAAAAGATTCAGAATAGTTTAAGCCAATAAAAATTTCAACTTTAATCAATTAATACAGGACTTAAAAAAATGAAACATGGAATATTTCCATTAATTATTCTTATAGTAATAGGATGTGGGTCGCAGTCAAAAAAAGGATCCGTAATGACTTTAACAAATTTTACAGACTCAACAAGTTATGCTTTAGGTGCTGACCTCGGGGCAAATTTAAATCAACAAAAAGTTGAAATAAACTATGATGCATTTATGGCTGGGTTATTTGATGGTTTTGAAACGGATAATGTAATAATGGACAAAAACCAACGAAGAGAAATGATGGTTGCTCTACAAACACATATTCGTGACAAAGCTAAAGATGCTGGAAATTCGAACTTGAAAGCTGCGGATGATTTTCTTTTAAAAAATAAAAAGGACAACTCAGATATTAAAGAAACGCCAACTGGACTTCAGTATAGAGTTCTTCATGAAGGGGATGGCGAATCACCTGGTGAAACCGACCGAGTGAAGGTTCATTATGCGGGCCGTCTTATCAATGGGGATGAATTCGATAGCTCAATTAAAAGAGGTGAACCATCATCTTTTGGATTAAACCAAGTTATAAAAGGGTGGACAGAAGGGCTTCAATTAATGAAAGTTGGGTCTAAGTTTGAATTCTTTATTCATCCAAAGATTGGATATGCTACGCGTGTAAAACCGAATATTCCGTCGAACAGTCTTTTAATATTTGAAGTGGAATTGCTTGAGATTGTAAATAAAAAGTAAATTAAATCAAATTATAATTAATTAAAAAGGGGCAATTATTTGCCCTTTTTTATTTGGAAGATAAATGTACCCCGAACAGGACTCGAACCTGTAACCCTCGCCTTAGAAGGGCGATGCTCTGTCCAGTTGAGCTACCGGGGCATTTAAACTTTTTTAATCAAATCGCGGAAGCGAAGCTGAAATATTGTTTTCTTCAAACTAGTAAAAAAACCGAGTATTTGAATATTATTATTACAAATAATGTGTGAGAACTTACCAAGAGAAGAGAAACCATCATTACAAAAAACTGTGAAAAATAAGTGATTTTTTCTCGTCGAAGGCTCGACGAGAAATTTCTTGACACATATATAGGAGATGTTGTACACTTCTGTTCGAGAGGATGAGGGTTTTCTCTCAATCCACTACCAAAAACAAACCGAAACTAACATTGGAGGTCAGAAATGGCTGAAACAGTAAAGAACACTGGCGTAAAAAAAGATAAAGGATTTTTATATTACCTTGGAAAAGACGGAAATGTCTGGCGGTCCCAGATGGCCCGTGCAGGAAAAGGCGGCGGAAATGCCGAAAAAGTTGCTGATGCAGGTGTATCCCGCGAGGCTGGATTTCTGTATTTTATCGACAAGAACGGTGATGTTGCTCGTTCGCCAATGGCAAGAGGTCGTAAGTAGTTCTTAACCTATTAAACTAAAAAGGCTCTCTTTTTAAGAGAGCCTTTTTAGTTATTTGTCCGTGCCTTAAGTTCTGTAAATTCCAATGGTTGATTGTACCAATAATCCGAGGTAACACTCCTCCTATATTAAGAGAAAAATTATGAAAAAGGTAATTATTTACATACTTACATTGTCGATCCTTGTCCCGGTTTACGGGGAAGGTTTGCAAATGTTTAGTGGGAAAAAGAAATCAGCGAAAGCTGAAAACCAAGCACAGGAAGAAGAGTCAATAATGGACTTCTCTTCGTCAACGGTTACACAAAGAAAAAATATTGAATCTGTTATTCCGGTAAAACGAATTCCGGACGGCTGGGTATTTAGAGATGAATTATTAGCACCGTGGGAAGCAAATCTCCCAGCTGTGCTTTCAATTATTCCTGATACGACAGTGGAAGTTGTTTATCATGATGATAACAGGACCACGAAGGAAGGATTCGTTCTACCTATTAAACGTGCTTCTGTTGAGTTTCAATATACGTCACGCTTAACACATGAACAGATTCGTTTAGATTTTGTGAATGTGGACTTTATTTACAGCACAACAAATAACAACGATTCCCATTTTATCCTAGAAGGTATCACAAAGAAAGTGAAACTAAAGGATACTGGGTTTCCACAATTGACATCCAGTGACATTATAAAACACAAAGTTTTGATGGAATATGGAACTCCTCGTGAATTCGACGGTGTGTGGCATATTTACGAAGATAAAAATTCAACCTATAAGGTTCGTGAATTGGATGAGCGGAATATCAAAGTTGAAATGTTAAGCTTAGGCGTCACAGACAAAATTGAAAAAGCGATTGATGATACGTATTCCAAACAAGGGATTGAATTTAAAAAACGCCTCATGGTACAAGGAATCGATATTTAATCTGATATGACACATGTTATTGAAAAAAGGCCTTTTATTGGCCTTTTTTTATTATTTCTATTTTATAATTCATGTCTGATTGGGAGTGGGTATAATCCAAAGATTTCATCCATTGAGATTTATGGTAATTCTAATACATTGGATTACATTCTTGAAAGAGAAATCCAACATCCATTATTTAGTTCATTAGATAGTTCTTTAGCCGAAGCCGATCGAAATCGGCTAGAAAATCTGGGAATATTTAGTGATGTTTCATGGAAGGCAATTCCCTTACAAGATCGGACGGCAATCCTAAAATTCTCAGTGATTGAATCCATACAAAAAACGCCGCCCGGTGCATTTCCAATTTATGAAGAAGAAACTGGATGGTCTCTCACAGGTGGATGGATTATTCAAAATTTTCGAGGCCGAAACCAAACTCTACAAATGGGAGGGAGTATTGGTGGAAAAGATACATATGGTTTTAATTTTTCAGATCCATGGATGTTTGGGAACCATGTTTCCTTTTCTATTAGTATGGGGCGATCGCTTTTTAATCATAATTTTTTAGAACGTTCTATCGATGTACATTCATTATCCCTTTCTTTTGGGAAATGGTTTGGTCATCATATAAAAACATCCGCTGGATTTGAGTTGGAAGAAAAATCATTTTTTAATGAAAGCGTATCAGAATCATATTTTTATTTTGCACCGGATGTATCTGTGAAATATGATACGCGGGATATTTATTGGAATCCAAGCAAAGGAGTTTTATTTAAACAATTCCTATATAATGCCATTGGACTCGGGTCATCAGATCTGTCTTATACAATTTGGAATCAATCGTATTCACTTTATGTTAAACTTAACAAATCAGATAAAAACTTAATTTTGGCAATAAATGGTTCAATAAAAAGAAAATTGGGTGATAAACAAGAAGTTTGGCTTAATTATTTTGGTGATTCAAATACAGTGCGAGGATGGGGATTACCGAATCAAAAATTATATACATCTGGGAATGAATCATTTCGGTTTGGACACGAATCTATTAAGGGCTCCATTGAATTAAGGAAAGATATTATTCCAAAATATTTAACAAAATATGGTACTGAGTTTGGGCTTGGATTTATTGCATTTTATGATATTGGAATCATTTCCGATAATTGGGATACTATATTCTCAATAAAGCCAATGTCTGGGACAGGATTTGGGATTAGAATTCCAGTACCCATGGTAGATGTTTTACGGTTTGATTACGGTTGGGGATTCCGTAACGGTGAATGGAGTTCAGGTGCTTTCCATTGGGGGATTCAACAGACGTTTTAATTTTTCTTTTTAAAGATCATCGCTTTTTTAAATTGATTTTCTTCATCATTTCGCAATCGTGAAATATTTGAGCGATGAGTATAAATCACAAAAAACGGCACCATTAAGCTAAAAATTAATACGGATAGTTGTGCCGGCTCAATCCCCAATAGTGGAAGGAGAAGTAAAATAATTGGCAAAGAAGCACTGGCCATGATGGACCCAATTGACACATATCCCGTGAAAATTAAAGTGATTGCGAAAACAAGGATACATAGTGGAACCGCCAATGGAAATAGAGCTATGAGCAATCCAGCTAAAGTCCCCACACCTTTTCCACCTTTAAACCCAGCAAAGATTGTGTAAGTGTGTCCCAAAACGGCGCAAAACCCACAAAGAATCTGAAAAAGTCCTAAATCGGGTAGTGAGGTAAATTCAAATAAAAGTTTTGCTAAATAAAATGTAGGAAACCAACCTTTAAAAATATCAAAGGTAATAACAATCAGAGCTGGCTTCCATCCCAATACGCGAAAAACATTGGTTCCTCCAGCGTTCCCACTCCCATGCTCTCGTATGTCTATTCCTTTTAAAAAGCGACCCATAAGGATACTTGTGGGGAACGAGCCAATCAGGTAACTAGCAAATAAGATTAGAATTAAAATAAGATTTGGATTATTCATAGAGATCATCTTTTAATAATTGTACTGCTACAACTAAAGAATTTGGTCCTGCATGAACTCCCAAAGCTGGACCAATTTCCGTAGAAATTACTTTTTCAGCTCCTAAATTTTCAAAATATAGTTTTGCTTTTTCTACAATTTTGGGTGCGTTTCCATGAGCTAGTCCAATACGAAACTGCCCATTCGGTAATTGTTTTGAAATAAATTTCATCATTTTATCCGCTTTATTTTTAGTCCCAAAAGTCTTGCCGATAGTATTGATTCCATTTTTTTCAAATGAGAGAATGGGGTTAATTTTTAGAAGGTTGGCGATTTTTTTCTTTGTTGGAGACACTCGTCCGCCTTTCACAACATAATCCAGTGTGTCCAAACCAATATACACTGTTGTGTTTTCAATGGCTTGATTAATAATATTTAAAATATCTTCCACTGATTTTTTAGCCTGCACGGCTTCCGCGGCCCGAAGGGCAATAAGTCCAATTCCTACCGAACCATTTTGTGAATCTACAATTTGGATAGGCAGATCTTTATTATCTTTTGATGCTAAAATTGCAGACTGCATTGTGCCGCTGACAGCTCCAGGAATATGAATAGAAATCGCATTTTTATAATGCCCTGTTAAAAACTGGTATTGCCGTCGGAAATCTCCTTGCGTGGGTTGTGAAGTTTGGGGATGAATTGGATTTGTTATGAGTTGATGCCAAAATTCTTCTGAGGTAATTGTTACTTTATCAACATGGTGATTATCACCAAAATTAAGTCGAACAGGAACCATATGAATATTGAATTCTTCCAAGATATTTTCTGGAAGATCACATCCTGAGTCCACGACAATGGCAATTTCTTCATGACTCCCATGAGCATCTTTCTGCTGTTTCAACATATCATCCGCTTTTTCTCCTGTAACTGTTCCGTATTCATTTCCAAGTGTAAATACGGCTTGCGGATGATTTGTATGAATATGGATTTTGGCTTTCTTTTTGGACCCGGCAAGAACAATACTACTTCCAAGATTCATTAATTGTTCTTTTAATTTTACACGGTTGATATCTTCGCCGGCGATAAGGCATTCTGTACAAAATCGGTATTCGTCAGACATTTCTACAACAAAATCTTCAACAGGTTCAGCAATAGATGATGTATCTACATTATCCATTTCACCTTTTTCAATAAAATGTTTGATACCTTCCAAGAAATCTACAAAACCTTGTGCCCCTGCATCCACCACACCATATTTTTTTAAGATTTCTAATTTTTCAGGTGTTTTTCGGAGGGATTCTTTTGCCTGTTTTAATGCAAAATCCAAAATATTGACAAAATCGTCATGTTTTTCATGGATATTTTTAACCGAATCTGCCCAATCGGAAATGACGGATAAAATTGTTCCTTCTTTGGGATCTGACAGTGCATCATACGAATATTGCTTTGCAGTTTTGATAGCATCAGAAAATCGCTTTGGCGTTAATCGACGAAATTGTTCTGTACCATTTGCAAACCCCACAAAGAATTGAGCCAAAATAGATCCTGAATTTCCCCGAGCACCATTTAACGAAGCGTCGGCCACTGCATCTGCGACTTTAAAAACTCGTTTATTTTCGTTGGATTTTGTTTCTTCAGAAATGGTGGCTAACGTAAAAGCCATATTCGTTCCAGTATCTCCATCCGGCACAGGAAAAACATTAATTTTATTTAAATAATCCTTCCGAGTGATAACATGGTTTATTCCCGCCTGAATTGCTCGATGAAGTCGGGGTCCATCAATATATTTGATTTGCATCAAATTTTATGGAAGTGGATTGTTTTTAGGAGCCAACATCCCACCAGAGATAATTGTTTTGAGCCCTTCTTCAACTGACATGTCGGATTGAACTGCATCAGCTTGGGGAATGATAAGGAAAAACCCGGAAGTGGGATTTGGGGTTGTTGGAACAAATAGGTGGTAATAGGGAATCCCATTTTTATCAATTGATTGGCCACTAATAAATGCCAAAGTCCATAGTCCAACTCTAGGATATTGAATATAAACTGCACCTTCAAATGCGTCGGTTGTTCCTTTAGTAAATGTGTCAGTAATTTGTTTTAATGTGGAATATATAGTATTAACGACTGGGACACGTTTTACAATTCTTTCGCCTAAGTCAAATATTTTTCTTCCAAGAAAATTTGTGACTAAGATGCCAAGAAAAAAAAGCAGGACTAATGTTAAAACAATACCCAAGCCCGGAATCTCTATTCCGAATTTGTTAAGAATGGGGGCGGATAATTCATCCAATGAAATAAATAAAAATTCTAAAAGAAAATAGGTGAGCAAGAGAGGAAGAGCTGTAGCAATACCAGCGAAAAGTTTAGAACGAATGTTTTGTATGATTGAGTTCATAAGGTCGAGAAGTTAAATCGTCATTAAAAGGAATAAAAGAGAGAGAATCAATTGATTCGATTTCATTACAAAACCTACAGCTATCCTATTAAATAGGTTCTTGAAGTTGAATATGATATTAACCAACGGCTTAAGTTGTGGATTTGAAAATGATAAAGAAGTCTAACCGTTTTAACGATTTACAAATAATTCTAATAATGCGACTTAAATAAATTCTTAATCCAATTGATGATGAATTGGTAAAAATTCAATTGTTATTTCCTATTCAACTATCGGTTTTTAAAGATATACATCCAAACCTTCGTGTTCAAGAAGAATCATTTTTTTATCGAGTCCACCACCATACCCACCCAAGGATCCATCTGTGGCTAAAATTCTATGACATGGGATAAAAACAGCAATAGG
>JABHAX010000220.1 GCA_018674095.1 Fidelibacterota bacterium | reverse complement strand
CTACTGGCACATTTCTCATGATGGCGATTTGGAGTTTATTCATGGGTGAATTGAGCGTGGCATCTGAAATGAATGGACTCATAGTTTCACTCCTTTTTATGGGTCTCACTGGTGGATTACTCGTCAAAGATTTGGATCGCCCAGACAGATTTCTCTATGTATTACTTCGTCCCCAATGGAAATCTTGGTTGGTTCGTGGTGCGTATATCATTACTGTTTTTGGGGGACTGATTACAATGAAATTGATGGGCAATATTTTTGAAATATCCATGGATTTGGTTTGGATGATCGGTGGAGTTTTCGCCATTCTTGGCGCTATTTATACTGCATTTTTGTTTAACCAAGCTCGTGCGAGAGATCTGTGGCAAACGCCCATTCAATCGGCAATTCATATGTTGCTTCATGCCGTCATGGCGGGATCGGTTGTCATGATGTTTATAGCACCGGAATCATTCCAATGGATGACCAATATTCTTTTTTGGGGAATCATTGCGAATGTGATTATTATCGCGAAAGAAATCTTAATGCCCCATGATACACCAGATACGAAGAAAGCAATCCATCTAATGACAAAAGGATATTATTCCAAATATTTCTGGTTTGGCATTACGTTTGGAAATTTAGGATCGGCAGTCATTTTATTTACGTTGACAGGCAATTGGATTTTGCTCGCCGGTGCAATGGCATTGGTGGGGATTTATTTAACAGAATATGTACGCATCCGTGTACCACAAATGATACCGTTGAGTTAATGAATAGTGTTCAGGTGTTGGTGTGTTCTAGTGTTAGGGTACGCAACGGAAATAAAAATATGATATGACTTTAGTACAATAAAAAGCATTAAATTATGTACATAATATAGGACATAGCTAAAGGTATTATCATGAAAATAAATCCTGCACCATACATTACAAATATTTCTAATCTTCGGAAAAATCCCACAAAAATAATCCGTGACTCCCATGGTGAAATGATCGCTATTATGAACCACGGCGATGTCATTTCTTATTTGATATCACCTGAAATGGTTGAAGAATTTTTGGAAGTAAAATCTGACAAAGAAGCTTTGACTCGAATTGATAAAATGGATTTAACCGAAGCTGTCGAAGTCGATTTGGATGAGCTATAGTTTAAAGTTAATGCCAAAAGCATTGAAGGATTTTCAAAAATTAGATGGTTCAGTTAAAAATGAATTTAAAAAAATCCTTCGTAAACGATTGCAAAACCCTGCCATAGAAAAACATAGACTTCATGGCGATTATAAGGGGCATTTTAAAATCAAATTAAAATCCAGTCCTTATCGATTGATATATCGAATGTTAAATGATGAACTTGTGGTGATTGTCGTTGAAGTTGGACGAAGAGATAAAATTTACAAGAAAAAGTAAAAATGAAAACCACTGAAGTCAATTTTTTAAAATTATGAAAGTATCTTATCAAGGAGATATACATGAATAAATTTTTTAGGAATTTCCTTTTAGGGACAGCGACTCTTATGATTGGATTTTCTTATGGTCAGACTAAAGACTTAAAAATAACAATTTTATCCACGATGGTTGCAGACTATGATTATTTAGGGGAATGGGGATTTTCAGCAATCATAGAATCTGACGGACATAAAATATTATTTGATACAGGGAATAGAGAAAATACGGTATTAGAGAATGCCGATAGTTTGGGAATAGATCTTTCATCTATAAGCAATGTATTTGTAAGTCATAACCATTTTGATCATACGGGTGGGTTAATACGTCTTCGAAAAAAGCTAATGACTGTTAATCCGAATGCATTGAAGTATGTCCACGTCGGGAAGGGTATTTTTTCGGAACGATTATCTAAAGGGAAAAATGTAAATGATTTTATATACCAAAAAGAGATACTCGAATCATTAGGAGTGGAATTTATTTACCATGAAAAGCCTGAAGAAATTTTCCCAAATATTTGGACAACGGGAATAGTTCCACGTATTCATAATGAAAAAAATTGGTCAGGATATAGAGAAATTATAGAAAATGGTTCGGTGGTAGAAGACAATATACCTGAAGATCAATCCATTGTGATTTCTACTGAAAAGGGATTGGTCCTAGTCTCTGGTTGTGGCCATGCCGGAATTGTCAATACGATGGAGCACACTGATAAAATGTTCAATAACACATCTGATATTTCTGTAGCGATTGGCGGTTTCCACCTGTTTACGAAAAGTGATAAAGAAATCATGTGGACGTCAAAACAGATGAAAAAACATGGTGTAAAAGAATTTATTGGTGCTCATTGCACAGGGATAGATGCCGTTTATTCAATCCGAGAGAACAATAGAATGGATCGTGCAAATTGTGTAGTTGGCGCTGTTGGGTCAATTTATGATTATGAAAAGGGAATCGTACCTGGTTATATAACAAAATGAAAATAAATAAAAATCGAAAACGAGTATTAAAGTATCAGAGTGCTCAGGAATTGAATTGCCATAATGCTCGAACATAATAATACCTTAACACTTAAAAAATTATGAAACGAAGTTGGATAGAAACATTTTCAGAATCATTAGGGATTATCTCGAAGATATCTGACCGTCCCGATTGGTCCGAAGAATTTGCAATGGAAGGTCCACGAGAGCTTTATAAATATCCCGACCCCAGCGAATGGGATGATTTTACAGAATTAGATGCATTGGCTTGGCCGGAGAAAAAGGAACGGCATTATTCCATAGTTCCGACCACTTGTTTCAATTGTGAATCGGCCTGTGGTCTCTTGGCTTATGTTGATAAAGATTCCAATGAAGTCCGAAAGTTTGAAGGGAATCCCCAGCATCCGGGGAGCCGTGGGCGGAATTGTGCCAAAGGTCCTGCCACTATTAACCAAATTAATGATACAGAACGGATTCTTTATCCACAGAAGCGCGTTGGGAAGCGTGGTGAAGGGAAGTGGGAGCGCATCACTTGGGATCAAGCATTGGATGAAATTTCAGAAAAGATTGCAGCATCATTACGAAAAAGTAAAGAAAAAGTGGTTTATCATGTGGG
>JABHAX010000219.1 GCA_018674095.1 Fidelibacterota bacterium | reverse complement strand
TTTGGGCGTATTTGGTGTCATGACCCGACGAAATGGTATTGCTGTTCTAATGGGAGTTGAATTAATCCTGAATGCAGCGAATATAAATTTTGTAGCTTTTTCCCGTTTTGGGGGAATGAATTTAGAAGGGCATATTTTCGCTTTATTCGTTATTGTTCTCGCGGCGGCGGAAGCGGCTGTTGCCTTGGCAATTGTAATCAATATTTATAATAATTTTAATTCCATTAATGTGGATGAAGCGTCAGCCCTGAAAGAATAATGGACAATATTTTTATTATTTATTCCCTTTTGATCCTTTTTCTGCCACTGGCAGCATTTGTAATCCAAATCTTTTTTGGGAAAAAACTACCTCGAGAAGGAGATTGGGTTTCCGTCGGTGCAATTTCCATAACCTTAATTTTAGCCATCTCCATGTTCGTGATGATGCTGCTGGAATATAATCCAGACTTTAGACACGAGGCATCATTTACATGGTTGGACATGGGTGCCTTTTCGATTGATTTGGGATTTTTGGTTGATAATATCACTGTAATTATGCTATTGGTTGTGGCTCTAATCTCAACCTGTACCCACATTTTCTCTATTAAATATTTAGCTGGGGATATTCGTTATTCTCGCTATTTCGCTTATTTAGGTCTTTTTACATTCTCAATGAATGGGATTGTATTGGCGAATAATCTCATCTCCATGTATATGTTTTGGGAATTAGTTGGGGTGAGTTCGTATTTATTAATTGGTCATTGGTTTGAAAAGGATTCTGCAGCAGATGCTAGCAAAAAAGCTTTTTTAACAAACCGTGTGGGAGATATTGGATTTTTTATTGGAATCATGCTGTTATATACGGCGGTTGGTTCCTTTACCTTTACCGATATTTTTAATGGTGTGGCAAACGGCATGATTGCCGGAACTGCACTCACATTTGCTGGAATCGGTTTATTTTTGGGTGCTATGGGGAAATCATCTCAATTTCCATTACATATTTGGTTGCCTGATGCTATGGAAGGTCCAACGCCTGTTTCTGCTTTAATGCATGCCGCAACTATGGTTGCAGCAGGAGTTTATTTATCAGTACGGATTTTTCCAATTCTAACACCGGATGCATTGCTAGTTGTTGCATATGTAGGTGGTTTTACAGCCCTATTTGCTGCAACAATCGCTGTAACGCAAAATGATATTAAAAAAGTATTAGCCTATTCTACTGTAAGCCAATTGGGATATATGATTCTTGCCGTTGGAACAGGAGTTTACACGGCAGCATTTTTCCACTTATTGACTCATGCTATGTTTAAGGCAAACTTATTTTATGGCTCAGGGTCTGTGATTCATTCTATGCATCATGCACTCCACGAAAAACATGACCATGAGACAGATCCACAGGACATGCGCAATATGGGTGGATTTAAAGATAGAATGCCCATTACTTATTGGTCGATGCTATTAAGTACGTTTGCTATATCGGGTGTACCACTTTTTTCTGGTTTCTTGTCTAAGGATGCAATTCTTGCAGGGTCATTATCATTTGCTCAACATCATCCAGAACATTTTTTACTTCCAGTATTTGGGTTTGGTGCAGCGGCAATTACTGCATTTTACATGTTCCGCATGATGTTTTTGACTTTTCATGGAAAACCCGAAATGCCCGAATTGATTGAGGATATTCATGAATCACCGAAAGAAATGGCAGGTCCATTGGTTTTATTGGGGACTTTAAGTATTTTTATTTGGTACACATTACCTTATTTAAATCCTTTATCGAGCCATGGTTGGTTTACTCATTTAGTTGTCCCCATTGATTCAGTCGTTCCTGGGAACCCTTCAGCCAATTCAATCGAAGAAGGTGCCCACCACGCCCATGGATTGGCCATGTATATTTCGATTGGTGTTGCAACTTTAGGAATTGGCTTATCGGTTCTTATGTATTTGAAAAAAGTTCTCTCTGCCGAAACATGGCGAAATCGTGCAGGATTTATGTATGATTGGAGTTTGAATAAATATTATTTTGATGAGAATTATGATAAATATTTGTATCAACCTACCCTTCGTTTGGCGAAAAAGATTGCTTGGATTGATTGGGAATTATACGATAAATATTTTATTAACGGATTTGGACGTGTGACTTCATGGGCGAGCCGCGTTACAGGAAAATTTGATTATAATATCATTGATCAAATAATGGTTGATGGATTTGGCCGAATCGTGGACAATCTTGGGGGTACACTTAAGAAGGTTCAGACTGGTCGTCTTCAGAATTATTTGCTGTATGTTACAGCAGGGATAATCATTTTAATGATTATCCAGTCGTTTTAAATCGAATGAGTAAGGTGAGGAGAGAATGGAAAATATTCTCAATTGGATAATTTGGTTACCCATCATTGGGATGGTAGCTATTGCTTTTATTCCACGTGAAAAAGATAACTTAATTAAAATAACAGCTGCAGTCGCTACTGGATTGCAGCTCTTGTTAACATTAGTTCTTTGGCAAAATTATGATGCAGGGAACGGTGGGATGCAATTCACGGTAAGAGGTGAATGGATACCATCCTTTAACATTTCCTATATTCTGGGTGTTGATGGATTAAGTCTTCCTATGGCTATACTGACAGCATTACTTTGTTTTATTGGTATCTTTGTTAGCTGGAATATTAATAAAGCGGTGAAGGGATATTTTGCCCTTTTTCTTTTATTGGATACGGGAATCATGGGTGTTTTCTTATCCATGGATTTTTTCCTGTTCTACATTTTTTGGGAAGTCATGTTATTACCCATGTATTTCTTGATCGGGATGTGGGGTGGTCCACAAAGAGAATATGCAGCCATTAAATTCTTTCTGTATACATTGTTTGGTTCGGTATTAATGCTTGTAGGAATATTAGGTCTTTATTTTACTTGCGGAAATACGTTTGATATTCAGGTTTTAAAGCAAGTAGCTCCAGAAGCCCTTCAAGGAGTAACGTGGTGGGGCATGAGTGCCATCAAGGTTATATGGGTTTTATTGTTTATTGGATTTGCTATTAAAGTTCCGGTATTTCCATTCCATACTTGGTTACCGTTAGCTCACGTAGAAGCACCCACAGCTATATCAGTTTTACTTGCGGGAATCCTGCTAAAACTTGGTGTTTATGGTATTCTCCGAATTAATTATGGGTTAATGCCAGACGGTGTTTACTGGTTCTCAGGTGCACTTGCATTTTTGGGACTCATAAACGTGGTTTGGGGTGGACTCTGTGCTTTGGCTCAAACTGACTTGAAAAAACTTGTAGCATATTCCAGTGTGAATCACATGGGATATTCATTAATCGGAATGGCTGCAGTTATTGCAGCAGGTGAAGCAAATGGATACAATTTAAAAGCGGCTCAAGCTGGATTAGGCGGAGCGGTTTTCCAGATGTTTAATCATGGAACTATTTCTGCGATGCTCTTTATTTTGGTCGGAGTTATTTATGACCGTGCTCACCATAGAGAGATTGAAGGTTTTGGTGGTTTGGCAGCACAAATGCCGATCTATACAGGTATTTGCGCAATGGTCTTTTTTGCTGGACTTGGACTCCCTGGATTCTCAGGGTTTATTAGTGAAGCTATGTGTTTTATTGGTGCATTCCCTATTTATAAAGGAATCGTTATTGCATCCACCATTGGAATTCTTCTAAATGCGGCTTATTTCCTTTGGGCATTTCAACGAATCTTTTTTGGAAAACTCAACGAAAAATACACGGATTTACCGGAAATCAATAATCGTGAATTATTTACAGTTGTCCCTTTATTGATTATTACTCTTTTCTTCGGAATTTATCCTGCGCCCTATTTGGATATTATTTCTAGCACCATGGATGTAATTATTAATCATGTTGTTACCATGGCAACAATCTCCGGAATGTAAGAGCTCAGAATGACCAATCTACAAAGTCTTTCTTTTTATTATCCGGAGCTTATTCTCACAGTTGTGATTCTTGCAGCGATTATTTATGATTTAACTCTTGATAAATCTCAGTCTGGAAAAGTGGGTTGGCTCCTCGTTGTTGGTTTGATTGGTGTTGCATTAGCGATTGTATTTCAGGAGAATAAAGTCACAACTTTGTTTTCTGATGCAATTGTATTAGATCCATTCGCATCCTTTTTCAAATTGATAGTGATTCTTGCAACCATTTTTGTTTCCATTGTCAGTTTACAATCGGGTGAATTGAAAGCGTATCGGAAAGGTGAATATTTCACCCTCTTGGGAATTATTACATTTGGTTTATTTTTGATGGTTTCTACCGTGGATTTGATTTTGGTTTATTTATCAATTGAAATTGTTTCAATTATGTCTTTCGTTTTAGCTGGATATTTAAAGCAAAACACTCGTTCCAATGAAGCCGGACTTAAATATGTGGTTTATGGTGCTTTTTCGTCTGGAATTATGCTTTTTGGTTTGAGCTATATATACGGGCTTACTGGCAGTACAAATTATTTTGAAATCCAACACGCACTCGCCGGATTAGATTCCGAGGCAAATACTGCTATAGTCATGGCAATGATTTTGATGATTGCTGGATTTGGTTATAAAATCTCTGCCGTTCCATTTCATTTCTGGACACCGGATGTATATGAAGGTGCGCCAACTACCATTACCGCTTATTTATCTGTGGCACCCAAAGCAGGTGCATTTGCATTAATGATTCGGTTTTTTAATCAAGTCTTAGCGGATGGCGGTGGAATGGGTGGACTCGATTCATCTTCGATAGCAACACTTCCATGGCCGGAAATTTTTAGCTTACTTGCTATAATTACCATGACATTAGGGAATTTGGTTGCGATTCAACAAAACAGTATTAAGCGAATGTTGGCTTATTCCAGTGTGGCGCATGCAGGGTATATGCTATTGGCAATGCCAGTCATGTCTGGGGATAGTATGTATGCCATTATGATGTATTTGGTCATGTATTTATTTATGAATCTTGGTGCTTTTTTTGTTGTCATTACGGTACAAAACAAAACAGGTGGGGAAACATTTGACGACTATAAAGGTTTGGGATGGGAAATGCCAATGATTGGTATTGTTATGACCATATTTATGGTGTCTCTAACCGGATTACCACCCACTGCAGGATTCATTGGAAAATTTTATATTTTTGCATCCTTAATAAAAGGGGGTAATGAGTTTTATTGGTTAGTCATGATTGGCGGTATCAATAGTGTTATCTCTCTTTTCTATTATTTGAGAGTGGTTAAGGTGATGTACTTTGAAGGTGAAAGCCATGAAAAAATTGTTCAGCCTCCAACAGTCATGGCTGCATTGCTTCTTGCAACGGCTATTCCAACTGTTTTACTTGGAGTCTATTGGACGCCCATTGCAGATTGGGTACAGCGCTCATTAGTCTTTTTTATTCAAACACTTTAATAATTATTTCAAACGTAAATATTTAATAGATCGGGAGATAGGAAATAATCACGTTTTACATATTAAATTTTTTAGTTAATCCATGAACCATATCGTTATTAAAAAAGGACACAATATTCGTATAGGTGGCGTTCCATCTAAGGATGTTGTTTCCATTGCCGGATCGGAATCGGTAGCCATTTCGCCCAAAACATTCATTGGTGTAAAACCTAAACGGATGGTGAGTGAGGGCGATTCTGTCTTGATTGGTTCACCGTTATTTTTTGATAAAACCAAACCGGAGGTCAAATGGGCTTCCCCGGCTAATGGAACGATCAAAACCATCCAATTTGGTGCACGACGGGTTATAGAAAAAATTGAAATTAAGGTTGAAGGAACTGAAGCAGTTTCGGGACCATCCTTTACATCGGAACAATTAGTGTCAGCAGATCGGGCAACCTTATTAACCCGAATTTTGGAAGCTAATTTATTTCCCCTAATTCGCCAGCGTCCCTTCAATAAAGTTGCGAATCCAAAAGATACACCGCGTGATATTTTTATTTCGGCTGTTAATACTGCGCCTTTATCCGTTGACCTTTCCTTATTGATTGAAACAGAAAAAAATGCATTTCAAGCTGGTGTTATAGCTCTATCAAAATTGACAAATGGCGATGTATTTCTCACATCGGAAAAAGGACACCAATTCCAAAATAGTATCAACCAAACTATTTCCGGTCCACACCCCTCTGGGAATGTGGGCATACAAATTCACCATTCAAAACCAATGAAACCAGGTGAGTTGATTTGGACAGTTAATGCACAACATGTCATTACTTTAGGTAAATTATTTTTAACGGGATCTTATATTCCAGACGTTATTCTTACTGTTGCTGGACCTGGTGCATCAAAACCGAAAACAGTTGCTTGCAAAGTGGGTGCGAGTATTAAATCATTAATTGTTGATCAAAATTTGAAAGATGATGTTCGACTTATTTCCGGTGATGTATTAACGGGAAAAACCGTTGATGAAAGTCAATTTTTAGGATTTTATGATTCTTCTGTTACAATCTTACCCGATTCTGTGAATAGACCATTTTTAGGCATGCTCGCATTGGGGAGTAGTGATTCAAAATATAGTCTTACAAATACCTTTCTTTCCTTTAGCGAAAAAGAGTTCAAATTTAATACAGCACAAAATGGAGAAGAGAGAGCTATTGTTCCCATTAATGCTTGGGAAAAGGTGCTTCCTATGGATATTTATCCCAATGAATTATTCCGAGCCATTCTTGCTGAAGATATTGAAGAAATGGAAGAATTAGGAATTTGGGAATGTGATGATGAAGATTTTGCACTTTGCTCCTTTGCTTGTCCAAGTAAAATTGATGTTGGGTCAGTTATTCGAAAAGGGCTTGATCTTATGGAGTTAGAAGGATAAGTCATGCGTTGGCTCAGAAATATTTTAGATAAAGTTGAACCTGTTTTTAAAAAAGGTGGAAAATTAGAAAAACTCTATCCTATATTTGAAGCAACGGATACAATCCTTTTTAGCACCGATGAACGAACCCATTCAGGGCCTCATATTCGTGATAGTATAGATGTAAAACGCGTCATGATTCTTGTGGTCGTCGCCTTGATCCCGTGTTACATATTTGGCGCTATGAATGTTGGCTATCAAATGGCGCTTGCATTAGGCGAAACATCCACTTGGCAACAAAACCTGATCCGGGGTGGACTTAAAATTTTACCAATCATTGCTGTTACATTCGCAGCGGGAGCCTTTTGGGAACTCCTTTTTGCTGTCGTTCGAAAACATTCTGTCTCGGAAGGTTTTTTAGTAACATGTGCATTAATTCCACTTGTGATGCCAGCAACCATTCCTCTTTGGCAAGTGGCAGTTGCTACAACATTTGGGATTGTTATTGGAAAAGAGATTTTTGGTGGTGTTGGCATGAATATTTTTAATCCTGCATTGGTGGCCAGATCATTTTTATTCTTCACCTATCCTGCTCGAATTTCTGGAGATAAAGTTTGGGTCGCTGGACCTGACGGTTATTCCGGCGCTACAGCATTAGCAGTTCCTGCAGCTGAATTAAACCAAGATGCCGTTACACTTTTAGAGTCTGTAACACAATTTGATTTTTCCTGGATTAATATGTTTAATGGGTGGATTCCTGGCTCCATTGGAGAAACAAGTACATTATGGTGTGGAGTGGGTGCTCTATTTTTGGTCATAACAGGATTAGGATCTTGGCGTGTTATTGTGGGCGCAATACTGGGTTTAACTGGAATGGCCGTTCTTACAAATTTTATGGCAGAAGTCACTGGTTCTTCTAATACCATGTTGACACTTCCAGCTCATTATCATTTGGTTATGGGCGGATTTGCCTTCGGCGTTGCTTTTATGGCAACAGAACCCGTTACAGGTGCCCATACAGATAAAGGTCGTTGGGTATATGGTTTTTTCATTGGTGCATTAACGGTCATAATTAGATCGATTAATCCAGCATATCCGGAAGGAACTATGCTAGCGATTTTATTAATGAATGCCTTTGCCCCTCTTATAGATTATTTTGTAATACAGGGAAATGTGAAACGACGGATGGCTCGATATGCGCAGTAATACTTATACCTTAGTTTTTACGTCAATAATTACTATCATATTAGGTTTTTTTCTATCCTTGGCTGCATCATCATTAAAAGATATCCAAGATTTGAATGTGGAAAATGATATGAAGAAAAACATTCTACTTTCTTTGGGATTTGAACAAAATGAAGATTCACCTTGGACTTCGGATGAAATTCAAAAATTATTTGATAAAAAT
>JABHAX010000218.1 GCA_018674095.1 Fidelibacterota bacterium | reverse complement strand
CGGATTTGAAATAAAGTCAATAACAGACTTGCCTGAGTATTTTGAAATTAATCTTTCAAATCCAGATTCTGGTGAGATAAATTTTTATTCGGATAAATTTAAATCAATAGGATTAAATCATTCCCTAAAAAATTGTAACGGAGATAGCCTTTTTCCCTAGGAACCTGTTCCACATTCTTCGTTAGAAGCACTACTCTCAGTCCCATAACTATTTACAGCACTTATTGTAAAGCAGGTATTTGTTCCGGTCCCGATGTCATTATCATAGGTGGTATTAGCCGTCTCTTCAAGAAAGGAACCGTCTTTATATATTTTATACATTGAAGCTGAAACGACTGTATCCCAATTTAATGTAGCGATTGAATCTGTTACCGACATTGATAAGGTCGGTGGAGTAAAATCTCCGGATCCACATTCATTATTTGATGAATCACTTTCTGAGCCCGTATCATTTATGGCTGTAATTGTAAAACAAGATTCCACGCCGTGGATCAGTTCAGTAGTATAACTTAATACATCGACTTCTATAATGAATTCGTTATTTTTAAAAATTCGGTAAGCTGATGCTGTGGCAACTGAAGACCAATTTAATGATCCAATTGTACCAGAAACTGATAGAGATAATTCTGGTGGAATCAATTCTTCCGGCATGGTTAAACTTAACAGATCCGAAGTTGTTCCGGCAGTCCCTTCAAAATCATAGGCTGTAACGGTATAATAATAGATCGTGCCATAGTCTAAACCAAAATCTGTAAAAGTAAGATCAGTACCATTGAAAATTTCCGCATCATCACGTTTAATAATATATCCGGATGCATTTTCAACGGCACTCCAACCCAAGGTGACATTTGTATCATTTACTGTTGCATTAAAAACGCTTGGTGATTCCAACAAGGGAACACCACATTCTTCATCAGATAAAACGCCTTCAATTCCAACGGAATTAACTGGCATAATTTGGTAACAATATTGAATGCCACCCTCAACAGGGTCATCATAACTTTGATTAGACGTTTCAGTTAAGAATACTGAATCTTTATATATCTTAAACATCGTTGCGTCAGAAGGTCCATCCCAAGTGAGAGTTATTAATCCTTCACTGGCAGAAAGTGACACATCTTCTATTTCCCCGATATATTCATTTTGTACAGTTACCATGACCGGCTGTGCAGAAGTTTGATTCGCCGAGAGATCGCTTGCCACCATTTGAATCACATGATCAGATTCATTTGTTAAGTCATAGGTTCCCCATTGATGCGTATAGGGAGAATCTGTCACAGTCGCGACCAGTTCATTATCAATAAAAAATTGAACAGATCCAATCCCAGCGTTATCTGAAGCGAATCCAGATATGAATACAGTATCACTGACCATTTGACTAGAAATGGGTGTTAAGATAGCCACAACGGGAGGAGTCGTATCATCATTAGGCGTTTCCACATTATCCACAATAACAGCTATGGGAGCTATATTTGTCTCATTGCTGCCCGTATCTGTAATTAAAGCAGAAATGATATGGTCTTCATCATCCGTCGCTGTTTCTGTGTCCCAACTAAAAATAAAAGGTTCATTTGAAACTGATCCGATTGAAGAACTATTAATAAAAAACTCAATGGAAAAGATACCAATATTATCTGTCGCAGAAACTTGGATATCGACAATTCCATCTACTGTTTGGCCCGCATACGGATATAAAAAGAAACCATTTGGGGGATCATTATCATTATTATTTACAGTAACGGAAAGGGGTTGTGATTGGGTATCATTTTCGCTTGTATCAAAAGCTTTAGCGTACCAAGTATGTTCTGTATCATCTTCTATTATAGTAGAATTCCACTCATACGTATATGGATAGGATGAAATGGTGGATTCTAAGTCATAATTGAGATAGAATTCGACGCGGTTTATTCCAACGTCGTCCGTGACAAGAGCTGTGATATTAACGAGACCCGACACTGTTTGGTTGGCTGCAGGTTCATGCATGACAACCGTTGGTGGAATAATATCTGGTTCTTCCACATTATCAACGACCACGCCAACTGGGAATAATGTGGCTGAATTTCCTGCTGCATCTGTTACAATTATATTTATAATATGATCAGTATCTTCTAAGGCTTCTGTTGTATTCCAGGAATATTCATAAGGCGAATTTGTATCTTGGAACACTGCGTTTCCGTCTATAATAAAATCAACACTTCCCATTTCAATATCATCATAAGCATTCACTTGAATGTTAACCGTTCCAGAAACAGTTGCTGCAGAGGGTGGATTTGTGATGGTTCCATTGGGAGGAATAATATCAGTTGGCTCATCATTATCAATTAATACACTGATAGGACCAAGTGTAATTTGATTCCCAGAAATATCCTGAACATGAACAAAAATCACATAATTTAGATCATCAATTTCGTTCGTTGTTTCCCAATTATAAATATAGGGTGATTCTATAAGAGTTGCTAACGTATCATTCCCTTTAAATAATCTCACAAAGGAAATACCTTCGTTATCCTCAGCTTCAACGATAATGGTTATTTCACCTGAAAGTGTTTGTCCGGAATAGGGATTAATCAACGTGCCCTTTGGAGCGATATTATCAATATTATCCACGAGTACTTGTATGGGGTTTGTTTGGCTTATATTCCCAGTGATGTCTTGAGCTTTTGCGTAAATCATATGATATTCATCTTCTTCAAAATCAGTGGTCACCCATGAATATTCGTAGGGAGCATCCTTATTTTCAATAATAAGAGAATCATTTAAGAAAACTGAAACCATTTCTAATTCTAAATTATCAAAAGCATAAGCTGTGATTAGAACAGTATCAGATAATACAGCTTGATCTGGCGGAAAGGTGAGTGTCAATGTAGGCGGAATTGAGTCGGGGTCCTTTGGTACTTCAAACACGGGCCCTTCACAACTTAAAAGAAGAAATGTAAACAAAATAATATATCGAAGAAAATGTG
Source organism: Fidelibacterota bacterium (assembly GCA_018674095.1). Lineage (GTDB taxonomy): Bacteria > Fidelibacterota > Marinisomatia > Marinisomatales > UBA1611. Next base: position 5,691 of record JABHAX010000218.1, on the reverse strand, counting down.
ACATCAGTTTGAAATGGTTACCAATATGGGTTGAGCAAATGTAGTATGATTTGCAAGGTCAGTCGCTGTAGATGATAGGGTGTGTTGCGTTCCATTTGTTAATGTTACTGTGTCCCATTCATACTGATATGGAGAAGTACTGTCTGTCCCAACAGATTCTCCATCGATATAAAATTCAACTTCTAACACACCAAAATCATCTTCTGCTAATGCGGTGAAGGAAACGATCCCGCTCACGGTTTGTCCAGAAAGTGGGTTGGAAATGGTTATGACGGGTGGAGTTGTATCATCTGTTGTATTGTTTACATAGATACTTATCGGTTGTCCATACGTAATATTTGCAGAAGAATCTGAAATTACAATTGAGATAACATGATCTTCATCTTCTGTTTCTTCGGTCGTGTCCCATTCATAGGTGTAAGGATAAGTTTCTAGAGTATCTTGTGGAATTCCATCAATCGATAGCTGGACAGAAGATACAGCTACATCATCATTGGCAGAAATTTCAACAGTGATGGTTCCATTAACTGTTTGTCCAGCCACTGGGTTTTGAATTTGTCCCCAGGGTGGATTGTTATCAAAATTATCAACATACACAGCTATTGGGGTTCCGAGTGATGAATTCCCATCTATATCGTATCCAACGGCTGCTAAAATATGTTCCATGTCATCTACGACAGTTTCTGTATCCCACTCATACTGGTAGGGAGATGTATTGTCTGTCCCGACAGGTTCTCCATTGATATAAAAATCAATAAATTCTACGCCAGTATTATCTTCGGAGTATACTTCTATTGCAACAGTTCCAGTTAATGATTGGCCAGATGCTGGTTCGGTGATAATAACAATAGGTGGTGTTGTATCACCTTGCGGATCATTATCAACATAAACTGAAATAGGATTAAGAGGATTTTCATTTCCTGCTAAATCAACCAATAAAACACTAACTGTGTGTTCGGTATCTTCTGTCTCTTGAGTCGTGTCCCAAATATAAGCGTAAGGTGGTGAAGTGGCTGTCGTGATATAATTTCCATCAATAGAAAATGCCACTTCACTCATAGCACGATTATCCGATGCACTTACAATAATTGAAACGTCACCACTAACTGTTAATCCTGCCGGTGGACTCGTAATTGACCCAGTTGGAGGAGTAACGTCAGATTGGACATCATTATCAACAATCACGCTTACGGGAGGAATAGTAGTTGTATTATTACTTATATCCTTCACAATGGCATAAATTGAATAATATTGATCATCGGGCACGATAACTGTGTTCCATAAAAAGATATAAGGTTCTTCTATTACATAACCTTGAAGTATATTATTTACAAAATAACTAACATATTGGATACTATCATTATCAGATGCTTCAACTGTTATTTCAACAATGCCATTAACAAATTGACCTGAAAATGGATTAATAATAAATGCCGAGGGTGGCTCATTATCATGGTTGTCCGCTTTACTTCTTATGGGGAAAGACGCAAATTCATTCCCTTTTTTATCATAAGCCACGATGGCAAGAAAATGAAAATCATCTTCAACAAAATTATTTGTTTTCCATATAAATTCAAAAATGTCATCTTCACCTGTTGAATCTGACCCCACCCATGTTTGGTTAATGAAAAATCGGACAGAATCCACGGATTCATTATCTGTTGCTCGTACTTGTATTCTGATATCTCCAGAAACGGGTTCTCCGTCTATTGGGAATATAATGACTGCTTGAGGAGGCGTTGTATCTGCAACGGGTATCTCCAGTGGCATGTCGTCACAGGAAAGGCTTAATGCAGTAATAACAATAAATCCAACAAGGGAGTTCAATTTTATTTTTTGAAACATAATTTGAATTTACAACCTTTTTTTACTTAAATCGCTTTAAGACTTTACGACCAAATTTTGTTTTTTCTATGCGGAAATATGCCCTCTGTACATATGTTTTTGCAATTTGTTTTATAGAGAACAAATACATATTTCTTCCAAATTCATTTTGTTCATGAATTGGATTAAAATAGAACTCCTGTTTTTTTCGCCACGTATCATAAATCATAGAGGAAAAAACAGAAATTGGAATTAGAAAAATGACAGATTCATATGTAACACCTGTTTCTGATAATCCAATCAATGTTGCTTTAGGCATCAAATCATCGAAATTATCCATTATTTGGGGTGCCATTCGTCTTTTTGAATCCCATTCTAATTTCATTTCTAAAGTAGTTGCAATTAAAAATGAAGACAATGAATAAATGAAACCTCGTTCAATAGAATAATGTAATACGGACAAATCCGTAACGATTTTTTCTATGTTGAGTAATGGTATAAACTCAGATTGTGTGATATTGGTTTTAATAAATACTTCAGGATTTTTCATATCCATATTAAACTCAATATTTATAAAATCAATCGTATCTCCAGTAAGTGTATAAAGGGTGCCGGTCCGATTTGTCATGCGTTGAATGTTTTGGTCAAAGCTCCAACTTGTTTGGAATACACGATTGAAATCATTATATATATAATATATATCTCTCAAAAAGAGCGAATCAGAATCGACAGAATCTTTAGGGACAAAATAGGCAAACTCACGTCGAATAGAATCGACGGTTCCAACAATAGTTTCACCAGAATATTTCACAATCATGTGATTCACATCTAAATCAAGTGAATCTGCCGAAGCAAATGAAATTAGAATAAGGATTATTATAGTCATTCGTTTCATGGGGTGTAAATTAGCATCCCTAAATGAAGAGTCAAATTCAAGTATTAATTTTAACAACAATTGTTAGTCTGTCCTCGATTGTTATTGCACAACCAAAACTTAGTGTCGATTTTGGGATGGGTGTATATCAGCCTACCTTATCCGGTTTTGATGATAATACAGGTGTGCCTTTTCCCACTAAAAGTATTTTTAATCGCAATCTCTTAATGAACTGGGGAATCCATAAGGAAATTTTTAGCAATTTTCGAATGGGATATAATTCATTTACATCTTTTGAAATTGGTGAATTGAGTTTGGTTAATTCTGAAGCCGTTTTCTATCGATCTATTCGTTACCGGTTTTTTCCTATCGAAACCTATTTTCGTTGGCGACCAAGAATCGAATTAAACTTTACACTTTCACCTATTTGGGGGCGAGCAAAAATTTCTGTAGATACATCTCCCGGTGATAAATCGGATGATTGGAATCAGCTATTAAATAGTTTTGGCGATTCAGACCCCATGTCTGGAATGGGTTCTACTGATGCCATGCGGACAGATTGGATTGGATTCTCTGGAATGATTGGTGGCAGATATTATTTATCATCTCGTTTGGGATTTGATTTCAAAATGGGATTCATGAATAATAGTTATAGCTCAAGTGTCGATTTTATTAAAAATATCGGATATAGCAAAGATCAATGGCGCTTAGAAAATTCTAAAGTGAAAGGGCCCGATTTGAAAATTGATGATTTACCTATTTTCTCGTTCAAGGTTATTTTTGGTCTTAGGTGAAAATAATTATTTCGATTTTCATTTCCTTGTCTTGCTTATTTCCTCAAGATTCAATACAAGTTACTTTGAACCCTTGTGATGATCCTCTATTAGAATTAGCAGGAAGTTTAGGAATTAAATCCATTCCTATTAAAGATATTCCACGATTTAAAAAAATGATGAAAGCATGCGATGATCAGGGTGGAGACAAAATTATTGAACAAATAATATTTCAAGATTGGCAACGTGATTATAAAAAAGCAAAAGTAATGCAGGCATGGACATCTACATTCTCCATTTGTGTTGCTATAATATATGTTTATTTCATGGCAGGACTAATATTGTCATCCTAAATCCATTTTAAATCCCTAATATTTTAACTCAATTTTTCGATTGAATTAAAATATTTATTTAAGGGTTCATACATTAACTTTTGACCCATTTTTTTAATATGAAAAACAGGATTTTAAATCAAATTATATTCTCATGAAAAAATATATATTCTTCTTAAGCATGGCTCTGATTTCGGGCTGTGGTGGAAACAAAGATACAAACTCAGTTTCTAAAAAAACTTTATCATCAACTAAAATTGAAAAAGACTCAACAACACCTGCCGAAAAAGGTGGATACGGATTTGAAAAACTAGCGGAAAGTTTAGGATATGAAACGTATGTTTGGTCAGAAAAAGACGGAACATATTTTGGCGATCCCAGAGCGAAGAAGGGCGGAACGTTACATTATATCCATTCTCTTTTTCCACGAACTATGCGGATTCTGGGGCAAAACTCAAGCCAAGTCATTAATTCTCGAACTATTCAAGCATTATGTTATGAAACGCTATTGGGGCAACATTCTGCAACCTTGGAATTTGTACCTGGGTTAGCGTCTCATTGGTCTATTGCAGATGACAATTTAACTTTCAAATTTAGAATTAATCCGGATGCCCGTTGGTCAGACGGAATGCCAGTCATTGCTGACGATATTATTGCAACCTGGGACCTTCGGATGGATGAAACTATCCTCATGCCTAGTGATCAACTAACATTTGATAAATATGAACGTCCAGTGGCAGAAAGTAAATATATTGTTTCCATCAAATCCAAAAAAGTTAATTGGCGGAATTTTCTTTATATCAGTACCATGGCTGTTCACCCGAATCACATCCTAAAAGACTTAGATGGAACTGCTTTTTTAGAAGAATATGCTTTTTCCATGATTACAGGAAGTGGGCCATACGAAATACCAGAAAATTTAATTGTGAATCAAGAATCTTTTACACTTGTGCGACGAGCAGATTATTGGAATATTGACAGTCCGTTTTCCAAATACAAATATAATTTTGATAAAATTAAAATTTCTGTTGTAAAGGATAATGACGCTCTTCAATTTGAAAAATTCAAGAAAGGTGAGCAGGATATATTTACAGTTAATCGCGCAAGGCGTTGGGTAGAAGATACTGATTTTGAATCAACGCAAAAAGGTTGGATAAAAAAGCAACGTGTTTTCTCCGAAAAACCTGCTGGTACATCTGGATATTTTTTCAATATGCGAAAATGGCCTTTTGATGATAAACGTGTTCGTTATGCTTTCTGTTATTTATATAATCGAGAAAAAATGAACAAAGAAATGTATTATAATGAATATGGAATGATGAATTCGTTATATGCAGGTACCGTTTATGAAAACTCGAATAATAACCCATTTCATTATAATACTGAAAAAGCAATTGAGTTGTTGAAAGAAGCTGGATATACATCCCGAAATGATGATGGGTGGCTGGTTCATGATGTTTCAGGTCGAGTCTTTGCATTTGAATTGGATTTACCTAAAACGTATGAATATATGGCAACGCCTGTACAACAAATGCTGAAAGAATATGGTATTAATATGCAAATCAAATTTGTGGATTATAATACCATGATAAAAAATGTGAATGAACGGAACTTCACCATCGGTATGTTAGCCTATAGTGGACTAGTTTATCCAAACCCTGAAACATCTTATCGTTCTATATTGGCCGATCAAAATGATAATAATAACGTTTGGGGTTTTAAAAGTGATCATGTAGATGTATTATTAGATGAATATGATACGTGCTTTGATCAAAAACGCAGAATTCAAATTATTCAAGAAATTGATGGTATTGTAGCAGATGTACACCCAACGGCTTGGAGTACGGTTCGAAACTATATTAGAACAATGTGGTGGGATAAATTTGAT
>JABHAX010000217.1 GCA_018674095.1 Fidelibacterota bacterium | reverse complement strand
TGATTTCTTAATTTTATTTCTTATCCTTATTCAAATCTCCTCATAAATTCGCCCGCTATTTTTTAGGAGAAAAAGTGAAAATTGAACAAAATAAAGTCAATGAATATACGCGGGAACTCTCGATAGATATTTCATGGGACGAATTGGAATCGGAATTTGATTCCGCCATCAAAAAATTTAGTAAAAAAATAAAAATGCCGGGTTTTCGTTCGGGTAGAATTCCAAAAGATCGGCTTTTGAAGCAATTCCAGTCTAATATTGAAACTGAATTCATGGAAAATAATTTCCAAAAATTTTATCTCATGGCGATTCAACAAGAAAAAATGGTTCCAGTAAATCAAGCTGAAATCAGTGATGTTCATTTTCATATGAATGAGCATTTTTCTTTCAAAGCAAAATTTGAAGTTGAACCTAAAGCGACCTTACCTAAACTGAAGAAAAAAAGTTTGAAAGTGCAACGCTCAATTTATATTCATGATGAAAATGATATTGAAGATGCAATCACTCAGCTTAGAAAGGCTCATGCCACAATTGCCACGGTTGATGATGGTGCTGTTGAAGGGGATTACCTTATTTGCACACTCCAAAAGTTAGACGAGTCAGGTGTGCCCATCATTGGGAAAAAATATGAGAAACAATATCTTCGTGTTGGGAATGGATCATTTACTGATGATCAAAAAGATAAATTGATTGGACTCAAACCTGATGATGTTACGCGATTGACCCTTCCTGTTAAGCAAGATGGTGATAAAGCGGATTATGAATTAACGGTAACAAATATTGAACGAGAAATTCTCCCTGAAGTGGATGAGGATTTCTTGAAATTGGTCAATCCATCCTTAAACACCGTAGATGATTTAACTGCTGATGTTGAGAAAAAAATACAATCCAATTTTTTGGATCGGTCCAAAACCGCATTTGAACGTGATCTTTCAGATGCCTTAATTGATTTGGCAAACCCATCTTTTGCACCCTCCATGGTAGAAAATTATTTAACAAATATGGTGGAAGATGTTAAGAAGCAAAATGAGGGTGAACCTTTGGATGAAAGTAAAGTCCGAGAACATTATAAACCTGTTGCTGAACGAAATCTGAAATGGTATTCACTGCGAAAATTATTAATTGAATCGGAAGAACTCAGTGCCAGCAAAGATGATGTGGAAGTTGAAATAAATAAATTAGTTGAAAGGTCACCCCAATCTGAGAAAGAAATTCGAAAATTTTATAAGAAGCCAAGCAATCGCCAACGAGTGGAAGATGATTTTGTGGAAAAGAAAATCTTGGATTATTTAGAACAATTTGCTAAAGTTAAAGAGGTTGAAATACACACAAAAGACTTGAGGAAACAAGACCATGAACATTGATCAACAATCGCAAAACCAATTAGTACCTATTGTCGTAGAACAGACAGGAAGATCTGAACGAGCTTTTGATATTTATTCTCGTCTTCTTAAAGAACGAATTATTTTTTTAAGCACACCTATCGACGATTCAATCGCTTCGTTAATTATTGCTCAATTATTATTTCTTGAAGCGGAAGATTCTGACAAAGATATTCATCTTTACATTAACTCTCCTGGAGGGATTATCACCTCTGGTATGGGGATTTATGACACCATGCAATATATTAAACCTGATGTGGCCACAATTTGTATGGGGCAAGCTGCAAGTATGGGTGCATTTTTATTAGCAGGCGGCGCAAAAGGGAAACGGTCCGCGTTACCAAATTCTCGAATTATGATACATCAACCCATGGGTGGCGCAGAAGGACAAGCCGTCGATATAAAAATTCAAGCAGATGAAATTTTGCGGGTTAAGAAAATGATGAATACTATTTTGGCACAAAATACGGGCCAAACTGCTGATAAAATCGAAAAGGATACAGATCGGGATAATTTTTTAACATCAAAAGAAGCCAAAAAATATGGTCTTATTGATATTATATTAAATAAACGGAAATGAATAAGATTCAAAAAGGGAAAAATCCAAAACTCAATCTGGAGCCCGAGATAGAACAACCCCAAAATGGATTTAAGGTTACCTTACAAAAACCATCAAAAATTAAATCTAATTTGGATATTCATGTTATTGGACAGGACAATGCAAAAAAAGCCATTGCTGTGGCAGTCTATAACCATTATAAACGAATAATTCATCAAGCGTATCATTCAGATGTAGAATTGGATAAAAGTAATATTTTATTGATTGGTTCAACGGGAACTGGAAAAACACTCATTGCTCAAACATTGGCTCGATTTCTATCCGTTCCTTTCGCTATTGCGGATGCAACAACGCTTACTGAAGCTGGTTATGTTGGTGAAGATGTGGAAAATATTTTAGTTCGATTACTACAAATTTCAAACTATAATATTTCAGCGGCAGAAAAAGGGATTATTTATATCGATGAAATTGACAAAATTGGACGTAAAAGTGCTAGCGCATCCATCACACGGGATGTAAGTGGTGAAGGGGTTCAGCAAGCTCTACTTAAAATTTTGGAAGGCACTATTTCAAATGTTCCACCTAAAGGTGGCCGTAAACATCCAGAACAAAGCTTGATTTCTATTGATACAACAAATATTTTATTTATATGTGGCGGATCCTTTTCGGGTCTTGAGGATATTATTTCCAGTCGGACCGGGAAAAGCGAAATGGGTTTTGGAAAATTAAAGGAATCTAAACAGCAAGACGTAAATGCAATTTATTCAGATGTTCGACAAGAAGATTTAATTGCATATGGAATGATTCCGGAATTGGTGGGCCGCTTGCCAGTTGTTAGTACATTAGAAACTTTAAATGAAAATGATATGATGCGAGTTTTGAAAGAACCGAAAAATTCATTAGTGAAACAATATAAAAAATTATTTATGCTAGAAGGGGTTGAATTGGAATTCAGAGATACTGCACTCCAGGAAATTGTTCGATTGGCATTGGATCGGAAAGCTGGCGCTCGAGCTCTTCGATCTGTCATGGAAGAACACTTATTAGATATTATGTATTATCTTCCGGAAATGGAAGGCGTAGAACGGGTGATTATTACAAAAGAAACTATTACGAAAGGAAAAGAGCCCTTATATAAACAAAGCCAAAAACGTAAATCTGCTTAAATCTCACCAGCCTAAATCATAATCTTTCAAAGAATAATAGAACCTCGCAAAAACCACGGGATGCATAACACCTTTGAAAAGTTCATGCTTATTTCAATAAAGTGATTTTTTGGATCTCTCTTTTATTTCCTGATTTTAATTCAACAAAATAGAGTCCGGAAGGAATGTTTCTGGGATGCCAATCAATTTGATGGTTTCCCGGTTCGAGATTTTTGTGAATTAATGTTTCAATCAATCGTCCTGTTAAATCAAAAACTTGTAGTGATGTTTTATTCAAAGTTTCGACAGAATAATAAATGGTTGTTACGGGATTAAACGGATTCGGATAGATTTGGTTTATTGAAAATTCAATTGGAATTAACGGTTGGATTTCTGTACCCAGGCTATTATCGATTGTAACGATTCCACTGCCATTGATAAAGGGAACTCCTTGGTGTCCCCAGGCATCTATTAGGACCATCACATCTGTTGTGACTGAGATTTCCTGATTTAATTCAGCATCGGGGTTCACATAACAATTAACTCTAAATAATTGATGTGCACCCGTTACAAGATGGGAAGGCCAATTCGATAATCCAACAATTAAATCATTTCCTGTCATTGTTAAATCATAAGACCATGTTGAATCTAAATCGAGTGGCTCTATCATAGCTGTCCATTCCCCATTTTGATTCCAGTCTGTGAACGGTTCATCTGTGTCGTAAGATTCATTCCCATTTATATCATCAAAAGGTTCATCACTTGGGGTTAGAAGTTCAGGTGAATTATGTATTTGAAAAACTGCCATGGGAATGGGGACAGAATTGAAAAGTGATACTACAAAGGATGCATTACCTCCGGCATTTCCGGTGCCATCGCTAATACTAAAATATTGATCCATTGCATCAATATGATAATTAGCTTGATCAGAAATTGTCATTCCAATTTCAATCTCATCACTCGTAAATGCCAAACAATACTCAAACGAAACATCCACATCCGTTTCAACACCTGTATTATTAAAAAGAGTTAAATCAAGGATTGCCCCGGTTCCTGATTCAATGACGGGGTTATGCAATGTGACAGTATTCCCGTTAATCGCAACTGAATCAAAACTAGTTCGCTCTGTGGGTGTCACTTCAATAATCCCTGTTACATTTGGCGAAAAATCGAGTTCAAACTCTAAGCCATTTATGGTCATGGTATTATTAAGACCAATAGAAAAATGACCTTCTCCATTTCCATATCCTTCACCGTCATAAATAAAAGCAGTTGCTAAAACAATTTCACCATAGGAAACATCAATTGACATGAATTCCCCCGGATCAGAAATATTATCGATTCGCGTCATGGAAGCAACACCGTAAAGACTGGTGGAATTGGGTGTGGTGGCGTGGCTGAATGCTCTATTATTAGTATTCCCAGGATAAACGTCTCCACCATCACTTTGGCCTCCATTTTCAAGGGCAAAAAACCCATCGGCTTGTTCGAGTCCAATACCATAATAAGGCTCATTTGAATTTGGCCCCCATCCTTGAGCAATATTATCATTAATATGCCAAATGGCTAAACCGGGTGTTGGCATTAAGGTATCAGATCCAATTTTTTGTCTATTTTCAATGAGCCAATATTCTTCAGGAACTTGTGGATGATTCACACGGAAAATATCATTATTTGAATAGGACTGTTGAATAGAAATATTATTTTGATCTTCGGTGATATTAATAATGTCCACCCAGCCCAATTGGTTTTTACACCACCCCACCATTGTGGCAGGATACCAAGGCGTGTTTCCGCTGGTTCCCCAAGCGCCACTTCCCATAAGGGCTAATTTTCCAGCACCCGTAGATGAATAATCCGTATCATATAAATCGGGTAATCCTAATGCATGGCCAAATTCGTGAGCCAATACACCAATAGCAACAATCGCGCCATTTTGGGTTTCGGGGTTCATTGTATAATTACTAATTGTAACACCGTCATAGATAACCGCTAAATTTCCAAGACTCCATTTGTGAGACCAAATATTAGAGTGATCTCCCATTTCTGCCCCTTCGCCTTGATGAAGCAAATTAAGTGCATCCACATATCCGTCATTATCATTGTCATAAAGTGACCAATCAAATCCCTGTGCTTCGATGGAGTCTACCATGGCCCGCACGAGTTCTCTTACATGTTGATATCCGTTCGGATTGCTATAAGCATAATAATCATGGTTGTTTGGTGCGGTGACCCAATTGGTTACTTCGGAGGCTGGAAGAAATTGTCCATAAGATATTTCTTGATAAAAATCACGAAAACTTCCTGTATTGTTATGATTCAAATGGGTGTAACCAGGTTGATTCATAATTAATTCAAAATCAGTTGAATCATATGTGGCAGCCGCATCTGGAAATTCTATCAAAATCAAAGGGACATGAAATGTATCCGTTCGCGTAGCTTGGAGATTTGGAATGGGAGCGCTATCAATTAAAATTCTTTTTTCCGGGCGGATTCCTTTTGAAAAAGGAGATGTCATTAGATTCGGTTCTGGATCGATACCGACTCTGATTGAGGATGGAATGAGTTGAAAACCAGCATTGCCACTTGCATAAACCCACCAGTTTTCTTGGTTTTGGGTGATAGTCCATTTATTGTATTCGTGCCATCCTTGTAGATGGTTTCCACGATTAAATATTTTTATTTCGAGTCCATTTGGTTGAAAAACTGAAAAATGAGTGGGGATAGCTAAGTCAGCTTTCCCTATTGAAATAATAAAAATGAGTAAAAAATTTAAGTGTTTCGTTTTAATCATAACCTTTTAATTTTAGTGAACAAAAAAGTAACGATTTATTCCCATGATTTACTTAAATTGATTGCTTCAATTCTATTCGGAACACGTTAATAAATACATGAAAAAACAAATTCCCCTTTACCTATTAGTCTTGAGCCTATTTCATTGGGCTTGTGAAAAAGATGAACCTATTACGAATGATGATTCTGTAAATACATTAAGCGAAGATCTCTCTGGCGCTCAGGGAGATATCACAGATTACTTTTACAATTTCGAAAATGAGATTGAAGCAGAATTTTTTCGATTTGACCCAAACCTTATGGTTTCTTATGAATCGTACACCGACTATTATGAAGCCACGGGCCGTACACCAACCATCATGGATTATCGCTCTTACCAAAATCATTTGATTTCTATGACGCCCGCCGATGAAGCTGAATATACGGTGAGACATTATATTGATTCTTTATCTGTACAAGACTCTATCGTTCCAGATTCCGTTATTATGAGATCAACACCATTCAAAAATTTGGAATCACTTTATTGGAATCTAGAAGCTGAACCATCTCTGCAACGTTATAAATTGATTAATTCAGACTGGGTATTGGAAGATACAACACTATTCTATTCTGATACATTTGATATCAGTGCATATTGGGCTGTTGTAGATACCCCCTTCATTGATGAAGGATTACTATTTGTTGATTCGGCCCAGTGGTATGATACTAATTATGTATTTATGGCTGATGAACAAATTCGATTCATCAATAATTTTGAATTCACTAAACGGCAATTAAGTTCTGATTCATTGGTTTTTAGAGTCAATACAGATTGTAATGATAATGGTGAATGGGATTCGGGTGAAACGCCAGGCCCTGATTACAACGATGATGGCGTTTACGAACTCCTATATGAATATGATGATAACAATAGTAATGGTGTTTATGACGCTGGCGATGACATTATAGAAGATTACGACGGAGATGGTGTTTATTCAGTCGCTTACGAATTTGAAGATGTGGGTAACGGAATATGGGATCCTGCTGAACCTTATTTTGATATTGATGCGGATGGCATCCATAGTAACGATGAACCCTATCAAGACAGGAATTGTAATGGAATCTGGAACGATGCAGAGGTGCGGGTTTCCAGTGAATCTGAATGTATTGGAATTGGGACCTATTCAACCGATGCGGATGGCGGGTTTTGTGACCAAGGCAATAAAATATACGATGAAACAGAAGCGTACACGTCTAAAGATACAGACGGAGATGGAACCAGTGAAAAGCTCCTGTATATTATTGGAGATAAACCCAACAATTTGATTGTTGATTATACAGATTCAGATAATCCCGCGGTTTTATTGGACATCGGGTTAGGAGATGATATAACAGATCGATGGGGAAATGAATACACAAATTTAATTGAAACCATTACATTTAATGATTTGAAGCAACAATATAAAGATGACGTTGATTCTTTGGTTACACTTTATACCAAAGAGAAAATTGGTCATATTACAACGCCGAATGTACTTCCCGGTGATTATTACATTACAAAATCTAATTGGTCAAAAACATCCGGAAGTAAAACAGATTATTATTATAATTATCATATTTTCCATGAACCGGATCACTTAAATCAAGTGGACTATCCTTCTTTTTTCCTTCCGTTGGGATTCTACTATAATCCTAAAGATCTCCGGGATGGGTTTTGGCATGGGAATGAAATGGAAAGTAATATTCTTTATTATACATCGAATGGATCAATCCGAGATGGGGAACAAGTGGACACATCGTATTTTGATACAACGGGTATTGGCGTTTATTATATCGAAAAAAATTATAATGTGGAATCTTCATCTGTTACTGTTCCTGCAGCAATGAAAACTTATTCAGATAACGGGGATGGCTCTTATATTTGTATTGGGAATAGTGAAAATGTTATGGATCCGTTAGAATGTCCAGCTGTCGACACAACTTTTACAAATTGTTTTAAGGTGACACAAATTTTAACAATGACAATGGTTGGGAGTGGTGTTGAATTTGGTCAAAAAACTGAATCATGGCTTGGGTATAAAAAAGGACTTTTGAAAAGTGAAATTCATATTAGATGGACAGAGCATCCTTATGATGAAAATTATACTCAGAATGGTACTCCAGATGAAAATAATGAAGCTTGGGTTTCATTAAACCGATTGGAACTAAAATCTATGGAAGTAACAGAATCTGGTGGTGTATTTAAAAAGTTAACCCAACCCGTTCAAATGGTTGAGTTACGTGATCTTGGAGATCACCCAGATTTTAATTTTGAACCTTATAGAAAAACAGCCCAAATTGGGATTCAGACTTTGGATCTTAGAGAATTGAGTGAATGATGAAATTTAAAAATATAATTATAATATTATTTTTGGTCACGATGGTTTTTGCCGGTACGGATGGTACAATCCGTGGAAAAGTAACGGATGTGGACGGTGTTGCTATGCCAGGTGCCAATATTGTGATTCCTGAGTTGGGCGTGGGTGCAGCTACGGATATGAATGGAAATTATATCATTCTAAACATACAAGTCGGACATTATGACGTTTCTGCCCAAATGATGGGCTATGCAAAAATGACCATGAAAGATGTTCAAGTTTTGATGGATCAAACGATTTGGCTGAATTTTAAAATGAAAGAAGAAGTTGTTGAAGGTGAAGAAGTTGTGGTCTTGGGTACTCGTCCTTTAGTGGAAAAGGGGAAAACTTCCAAAAAAATAACCGTTGATAAGGAAGCTATTCAATCATTGCCAATTCGTGATTTATCTGAACTATATACACTCCAATCTGGTGTGGTTAAAGTTGTCAGTCGGAATAAGTCTGTTCCAGATCATGAAGAACGTGGGTTGGAAGAAATTCATGTTCGGGGTGGACGCTCTGGTCAAGTAGCTTATATGATGGATGGAATGTATCTAAGGAATCCAATATTTGGTTCAATTGGTTCTGGGACACGATTGAATTTATTTGCTGTAAAAGAATTTGATTGGCAACCTGGTGGATTTAATGCAGAATATGGCGATGCTCAATCTGCTGTATCGAATTGGCATACCAATGCCGGTGGCAAAAAAATAACATACAATTTTAAGTACGAAACCAGTAAAGTGGGTGCCTTTATCAATTCTGCTTTGGGGAAAACAGAACCCAATGAAAATTTTGATCTTATTCGAGGCTATGACGATTATAATATAGGGTTAGGTGGACCAATTCTAGGTATCCCAAAATTGTCTTTTTGGATTTCTGGACAGTATTCTGAGGATGATAATTTCAGTATTTATGAATTTGATGATAAAGTTTTTACCTTAACAGATTCTGGGGATTACTATTATAGAACGGATGCTGAATTAATTGCGAATTTGGAAAATATTGAGAATAATAAAAAAGCACTCGTTTACCCATGGGATAGTGAAAAAGGTTTTCGCGGATTTGGATTTAATAAAACATGGGATGTCTTCTCAAAGCTAACATATAAATTTACAAATAAGTTGCGCTTTCATGCTGCCTATTGGCAGGTGGGAAATCATCGCCAATCTTTTAATCCGCGATATTTGTATTGGGACAAAGGACAAAACGAACTTTTCCGAGACACTTACAGATATAATTTTGAATTAAATCATTCCTTGACTCAACGAACTTTTTACAGCATCCGAACCTCGAGATTTATTCAAGACCAGTTTCAAGGTGTCCGTTGGCGCGATAATGACGAAGATGGGTATCCGAATTGGTTTGAGTGGAGACATCCTGCAGGGTATAAAGATATTTCTGATCCGGGAAATCCACATGTCGTTCCTTTTACCATTGGTGAAGATGGAGATACAATTCGATATACCAATGTTGATGATCGCAGTGGTTGGTATCACGGTGCAGAGCCAGGATTGTATAGTTGGGAATTGGCAGAAGACTTTCACGATCTGAATGGGAATGGTGTTTGGGATGCGGGTGAAACGTTCACAGATGAAAATAATAACAGTATTTGGGACGGACCCGATAAAACTAAAGGTTTGATGCACCGAAATGGTGACTATTGGTTAGAGCCAGAAATGTATGAAGATTATGAACCTTTCTATGATTATCAATCTATTGAATTAAGGTGGCAAAATGTCCCAGGTGGTGGAGGGATACCTTTTAATAATGGCAATTTTCCAGGCATGCCAAACCCCTATTATTATATGCCGAATTATCGTGAAGGTGGTGTAGCATGGGACGAAAGCAGAACCTTTGGTGGACACGACAATTTTTATGCTGACTCACGTGCAACGACAGACGAAATACGGTTTGACCTTACATCTCAGATCACAGATAAATGGAAAGTGAGAACCGGAATTGACTATAAGTATCATAAGCTTAATTTTTATCAAGTGAAATATCCATGGTTGGGTGCGGGTGCATTTATTCAAACATTTGCAGAATATTGGGAAGACACGGGCCCAGACGGAATATCTCTAGGTGACGAAGGTTATACAGAAGCGGATGAGGGTGAGAATAACGGTCGTTGGGACAAAGGTGAGGAATTCACAGATGCCAATAGCAATGGGCAATGGGATGAATACCGAGAACCTGAAGAATTCTCCGCTTATGTTCAAAATGTTTTTGAAGTGCCTTGGATGGTTATCAATTACGGAATTCG
This sequence comes from Fidelibacterota bacterium, assembly GCA_018674095.1. Lineage (GTDB taxonomy): Bacteria > Fidelibacterota > Marinisomatia > Marinisomatales > UBA1611. The sequence continues at coordinate 4,495 of JABHAX010000217.1, read as the reverse complement.
AATTGATATGGTGAACTATAATACTCAAATCTGGGGTGTACCCAAACCATTACAGGATTCATTAGGTATTTATAGTCCTGGGAATCCTTGGTTTTACTCCGATACAAGTGATAATGGTCAATGGGACGAAGGTGAAGAATATTCTGATATTGCCGGTTTGCCAAGACAAAAAGTTTTTCTTGAACCATCTAGTTGGTTTTATAAAATTAGTCCACGGATCGGGTTTAGTCACGTTATAACAGACAAATCCACATTCACTTTTAATTATGGATTATATTATCAAACTCCGATTTACCAGAATATTTATTTAAATACAAACCGCTTAGAAGATCCTGAAGCGTTATTTGAAGAAGGCGAAGGGACAGTTGGAAATGCTACAATGGGTGCGGAAAGAACTCAGGCTTATGCTGTTGCATTTAATGTTCAAGTTGGAGAAAGTTGGGCTTATTCTGTGGGTGCATGGGTTCGGGATATGGATCAAATGACCCGATATACCCATGAACGTTCCGGTGTGTATTCTTACCAAATTTCATCTAATGGAGATTATGGGTCTTCGAAAGGAATTGACCTTTCACTAGAATGGCGCCGCCGTGGATTTGGATCGCAATTACAATATACCTTTTCCATTGCCAAGGCGAATAGTGAATATGCTTGGGCAAGTATTTCAGGGCAATATGTGGATGCACCAAGTCAGGAAAATATTGTTTACTATGATCGTCCCCATGATTTTACTTACTACGCTTACACATCTCTTCCTTTTGGAATTCAAGCTGGAATGACTGCTTTTTATCAAAGTGGATATCCTTATACGCCGATCATTTTCCGAGGAAAAGATCCTGTTGAAGATGCGAGACATCCAAATTCAAAACGTGGTCCATCGTACAAAAATGTAAATATTTCCTTTTCAAAATATTTACAAGCTATGGGACATCGTTTTTCACTGGGATTAAATCTATTCAATATTATGGATATCCGGAATGCTACAGATGTTTATGCCATGACAGGGAAACCAGATGATCCTGGGACTTATTATACAAATTATGTGGGCCTGCCAGGAACTGATCCATCAGGCGTCGGTGTATTTGCTAATAAATCCAGTTCGTATTATGATCGCCCATGGCGATTATCATCCCCACGAGAAATTAACTTTTTTATCAGAATTGATTTTGATTGAGTCCTATGAAAACTAAACTTATAATATCTTTTTTAATAATCAGCTGTCTCTTTGCAATTGACCGAACTGTTAAGTATTCCAAAGAACCTACCCATGATTCTTATCGGACGCCGGGGGTAGCAAAGATTGGAGATAATCCATTCCCTACGAATCCAATGAGTGATCGTGCAAAGGGATTTGTAGATCAAGGTCGTGTTAAGAGTGCTGTTACGAACTATGGAAGTTTTATTAATTGGGATACCCATCCTTCAGGAATTTGGGGCGATTATTCTTACTTACCATCTGTTTCGTTTATTGCTGCAGTTCCAGGGCATTCCAATACTGCACATTATACATGGGAGCATGTTGAAACAGTTAATGATGAAGATGGTGTTCCAAAATATAGTTTATGGGAATCTTCAAGTGCCTATGATGCATGGTATCCTTTAACAGGCGATACCCTGTTTGCTGGTTTCCTTTTTGAGCTTGATAATGATGATGGAAAGTATCTCCCAGATAACGAAAAATCCACTGTGGATGAAATTAATGATGATGAACAATTTGTGTTTGATCATGATAATAGAAAACTCACATTAAGTACATTTGGTGAAAATGACCCTAGTAGAACCAGTACTCGAATTGGATTCATCTACCCTTGGGCATTACGCCCCAAATTGATTAGTCGAGAAAGTAGTTTTGATTTTTATAATTATGGTGCGGATCTTGAAGAGTGGACGGATGATGATGAATATATTTATTACGGCGCAAATGCTGCCGAATCTCATTTTATAAGTTCAGAACAAAAAACCGATTGGCATGCATCAACTATGTCTCGGATTAATACGCATCAATCAGAATATAATGCATCCGATATTTTTGGGAATACGCCATGGGTTGCGGGTGATGATACTTATCCTGTTTTAGCTCACTCAGCTTTCTCCCAAACGTGGCCGCTAAAGTACAATGCTCAAACGGGACTCACAGAAGCATTTTGGCCAGGATGGTGGGCCCAAGATTTTAATATTAATCTTCCCGGTTGTTCCGGATCTCGGAAAGATGCGGATTGTTGGGAAGATGTTCCAGGGCGATTTATTTCTGATATGGATGTTTACATGGAATTTGATGACCGTTGGTCTCATAGAGCCAATAATGTAAACACGAATGACGAATATGAGCAAACCGGATATCCCATGGGATTACGCGTTATGGCTTCTGCTCATTCCTATGGTGTTTCTTATGCTGAAGATATTATGTTTGTTACAGTGAAAGTTCGAAATGAAAGTGGTGATTTTTGCGCAGAAGATGAGGACGGGAATCCTGTATTAGATAAAGAAGGTAATCAAATTTGTGGCGAAGCTATGGTAATGCCTGATGGGACAAAACTGAACCGCGGAAAAGGATTCAATTATCAAGGAATGTCTCTTGGTTTTTATATGGACGCGGATGTTTTGATGGGGGACTGGGATGGATATAACGGTGGACTTCATACCAATGATGATGATTTTATGAAATATTATTGGGATATTTTTGAAGTCAATAATGAACGAATGCTCATTAGTATGGCTATGATTGGAGATCATGATGGTCAGTCAGGAGCCTTGGGATATGCCCTAGATGAACCATCGGCAGTCGTACATCCAGGAAATGAATATGGCGTGGTTGCAACGCAGTTATTAGATTCTCCAAAAGCGACTAAAACGATTGATTTAGATCAAGATGGAACCATCGATATTTTTCCCGGTGAACCTTTAAAAATGACCGATTGGCATTGGGTTGATTGGTATCAACGTCCCGGTGTTGTATCACCTGAATCTAATTCTAGTAGCTGTTATGCTGGGTCTGATGGGTGTCCTGTGGCGATTAATAAAGAAGAAATATTATATAAACTTATGGTTGGGGATACATCAAATTTGCAAGGTGGAGAAAAGGATTGGCATTTTCATACACCCAATCCAGGATTAGATCTTGATGGAGAACTCAATCCCCATTTTGATTCAGTGATTGGCTTAAAAGATGAGCCAGTTTATTTAAGAGAGCCACCCGGATTAGATTGTGTTTTAATTATGAGTTGTGGTCCATTTGATCTTCCTGTAGGACGAGAAGTCCCCTTTTCATTTTGTATCATTTTTGGTCAAACAGAAACGGATTTAATTAATAATGCTCGATTTGCCCAAGTGATGTATAACTCAAGATACCAAGGATTTACACCGCCAACTCGACCAACGGTTTACACAGAAACTGGACAAGGTGAAGTCAGAGTTTATTGGAATGATGCGGCTGAATACTCTAGAGATGTTGTTACCGGTTATGCAGATTTTGAAGGGTATAAAATTTTTAAAAGTTTGGATGGTGGAGGCACTTGGGGAAAAGCCATTGATATGATATATGATACCGATGGTATTTTTGCTGGATGGCGTCCGTTTGATCAATTTGATCTTTCTGCAGAAGAAGATTCGCTCCATTGCATTTATTCTGGAAATGCAGGTGATTGCGCTGATGATCAAAGTCAACAACGTGGGCACGCCATAAATGGAGAAGACCCCTACTTCCCATGGTTTAGTCTTGGAACAGATACAGGGTTTGATGGCATTCGATTGGATGAACCCAAAGTAATCAATGGTGACACAATGAGATATTTGTTTACAGATAAAAATGTAACAGATGGTTTGGAATATACTTATTCGGTTGTCTCTTATGATATGGGTGTAGAATCGCCTTACACGACAACTTATAAAGACATTGGGAATGGAAATTTTGAAGCGGTAGTGGATACAAATTATTCAAATCCAGATAAATGGGCAGATCCTGATGGGTATGCATCCATCGAAAATTCTAAAGGGGCAACAGTATTAGATCGGAATTTTGTAAAAGTTTATCCCGGAGTAATGCCAGCGGAGGACGTGAGTAATATTGGTGTGGTTCCAAATCCATATAAAGTGCATTCGGGATTTAAAGAGTCTGAGCATTTAAGACAGATTCGATTTACAAACCTCCCAGAAACATGTACAATTAAAATATTCACTCTGACAGGTGAACATGTTAGAACTCTTGAACATAGTAATTCAGAATCTGGTAATACTTGGTGGGACATGAGAACTGTAAATAATCAGGAAGTTGTTCCTGGACTTTATTTATTCCATGTTCAACAATCTGGAAGTTCAAACGAACCCTTTATCGGAAAATTTGCGGTGATACGATGAGAAAAATCTTATTCATACTCAGTTTAATCCCAGTCTTGGTTTTGGGTCAATACAGAGATATTCCTGATGTTGTAACCAAAGTTGCCACTGCAGCCGGGAGTTTCCTAAAACTTGAAACATCTGCCCGAGCTATTGGGATGGG
>JABHAX010000021.1 GCA_018674095.1 Fidelibacterota bacterium | reverse complement strand
TTGCTAATCCGCAAACTCCCGCACCAATAATTACAATTTCATAATCGGACTTCATCAATTTATACGGGTTTCAAATATCCTCGCTCAATATGGATAGATACAGAATGTTGAATCGCATCCACTCGGACTAATAGTTTATCATGGTCATCGATTCGAGTTACTTCTCCAATTAATCCTTTTAGAGGCCCTTCTTTTACTTCTACTGGATCTCCTTTTATAAAAAAGTCTGTCGCTTCGGGTGAATATCCACCCTCTATCATTAGTTTAATTGCTTGGATGCTACTATCTTGGACTACTGCAACTTCTCCACCAAACTTAATAACTTTAACAACACCCATAGTCTGAAGAACAAAAAGAGAATTTTTTAATTCTGTTTTCACAAAAATATATGAACGAAACATAGGAAATTCCACCCATTTTTTCCGATCACTCCATTTCCGTCTTTCTTTTAAGATAGGTAAATAAACTTCGAATCCTTTTTTATGGAGTTCATTTTCAACAGTTTTTTCGTGCCTTGGCTTAGTATAAACCGCGATCCATTTTTTTAAATTTTGTTCGGAATCCACTTTCATATTGATAATTATATTGTAAAAATTAAATGGTTATTTACTTTTCATTTTTTATTAAAATGAATAAATAGTGCTTACTTTATTAGTTCAATTTTACAAAAAGAAAGGCAATTGAGTAGTTGATAATTATTTGAATATGGTTTACAATAAATATGGGTTTAGTTGATAATAAATCATTAATATTCATACCATGCATTCGACAGGACAAATCAAACAATTCATTCTCGAAAACCTTACAAGGCATCAAAAGGATATAATAAAGGCTTCAATCCATAAATTTGGGATTTCTAGGCAAGCAATCCTCAAACATATGCATACACTCATAAGCGAAGATCGTGTTTTAGCCCATGGGAAAACACGTGATAGATTTTATGAACTTAAACCTCGGGTGAATTATTCAAAATCTATTAAGATTTCTAATGAGTTTTCCCATATAGATATGCTTCAAAATCAAATATTACCGAACTTAAAGATCCTTTCTAAAAATGTATATGATATTTGTGAATTTTCTATTATGGCTGTTTTATCAAATACAATTGATCATGCAAAAGCATCTCGAATTTATTATAAACTTTTTGTAACCGATTATGATGTTCATATTATTTTAAGCGATAATGGACGAGGTATTTTTGACCATATAAAACAATCTCTTGATTTAGATGATTTACATGTTGCAGCGATTGAAATCGCAAAGGGACATGTTACTTCCGACCCAGAAAATCATGCCGGAGATGAGTTACGTACTGTTGTACACTTGTTTGACAAAGTAACGATAGACGCTTCTGGATTATGTTTATCTTATTTTAATCCAAATAAAGATTGGACTTCAAATGTTTCTTCTCACCAAAAAGGAACTAGAATTCATTTAGAGATAAAAACTAATTCTACCAGGAAACTTGAAAAAGTTTTTCATCGATTATTTGATAAGGAAAGAAGATTTATTCGAATCCCCGTAAGCCTTGTTAGGACCGCTGGAGAACAAGTGAGTTCTCGACAACAAGCTCAGTGCTTATTGAATAATATTAGTGATTTGCAATCAATAGAATTTGATTTTAATCATATAGATTTAATTGGGCCAGCTTTTGCAGACGAGTTAGTAAGAAAAACTAAACAAAAAAATAATTCTATAAACATTAACTGGATTAATTCTAATAAAGTTGTGGATGTATTAATGTCACGGGCGGTAAATCGTCTAACATAAATCAGGTTTCCTGATTTTGCTGGTTAGAAATAACCTTAAAAATAGTTGGCTCTAACAGTTATCTTGTGACTGACGGGGCGGAGCCATAAACAAAATGATCGATTTTCATAACCATATTTTACCCAATGTCGATGATGGATCTAAATCATTGGACATATCGTTAGAAATGTTAACACATGCGGCAAACCAGGGAATAACCGATGTGGTTAATACGGTTCATTATCAACACCCGAAAGTTGAAACTGAAGATATTTCATTAAATAGAATTCAACGGAAAGTAAATGAATTACAGAAGAAATTAGATCAAAATGATATTCGTATTAAACTTCATTTAGGTGCTGAAGTATTTTTTCTTCCAAATTTAATTTCTATTAAAGATGATCAGCTCGCAACTTTTTCTCATGGGAAGTATATGCTCATCGAATTTCAGGTTCATCAAATTCCTCACATTCAAAAACAGCAATTATTTGATTTAAAGATGTCAGGTGTTGTACCTATTATAGCACACCCAGAAAGGTACAAAGCAGTACAGGAAAATATAAATATTGTTGCGGATTGGTTGGAAGCAGGATGTCTCATCCAAGTGGATGCAGGTAGCCCACTCGGGTATTTAGGATCTAAATCTAAAATAGCGTCTGAAAAAATTATCAAAAATGGATGGTGTCAATTAATTGGTTCTGATTCCCATGATAATAAAAATAGAAATTTTTGTTTATTAGAATCGGTTGATTTAATCCGAAGTTGGGGAATATCAAACGTTGATGAATGGGTAAATGATAATCCGAGTTCTATAATTGACGGCACACCAATTTCAGTTGATTTTGATTATATGGAAGAAGCAAAACCGAATTTCTTTTCTCGGATAAAAGATAGAATTGGTTTAAGTTAATTGCGAATGTTAAAATATAAAATATTACTTACCTTATTTGTTACAAGTTTCCTACTTGCCCAAAATAATGTAAAAGAAGAAGTCTCTTTTTCTGATTATCAAATATCAAGTGAACGGTATTTAACAGATGAAAAAGGGAATATAATGATGAACGTAAATGTCTGGGGACATGTAGGAAACTCAGGACATCATCTGGTTTATGAGGGTATTGACTTAGCCACTTTAATATCTTTAGTTGGGGGACCACAACAAGGTGCAAATCTTAAAAAAACACGTATTTACAGGGAAATCCCTGATGAGAATGGTCAACTCGTATATTATGTAAATTTGGAAGATTTTTTTAAAAATGGTGATAGAAAAAACTTTATTAAAATTAAACCGAATGATACTATTATTATTCCCCAGAGCCCCATGAGTTATTTCCTTAAACAAGTGGGCACATTCAATACTGTCTTGAGTTTATTAAATCTATATTTCCAATTGGTAAAATGAATACGGATAATAATCAGACAAACGTACCTAACAATACTCTCCAATCAGGTAGGGATCAAGAATTATCCATTCGTGATTATTTGTTTATTCTTCGATTTCATTATAAAAAAATATTATTATTCAGCCTATTGGGTTTAGGATTTACATTTTATTCAGTGTTTACATTGCCTCCGTCTTATACTGCAACTACAACAGTTGTAATACAGGATAAACCTGGCGCAGGTATGATTATGGATTTAACAGGAAATAGAGATCGCAATCGGATGTCTAATGAGTTACAATTGATTAAATCTCGAAGTGTGGCGAAAGAGACCATTGAATCAATATGGTTAACTAAAAAAAATAATTTAGCGTTATTGGGTTCGTATCCATTTTATCCACGAGGTCGTAGACTTAGACAGTTTGTTAAAGAGCTTTTTACTTTAGGTTTATATAATCCTGGTTTGAATTCTCCAGCAAATTATACTGAAGAATATTCCGATAAAATTGGTGAAAGATTCGCGGGAAGTTTAATTAGTAGATTGCGGGCAAATCATCGACAAGGCACAAATATTATTGATATATCTTACACGAGTGTTTGGCCAGAAGAAGCCAAATTGATTGTGAATGCAATTGCAAGTGTATATCAAAATTTAGACCAAAAATGGAGTGGAGAGAAAGCGCAAAACTCAGTTCAATTCCTTATGGAGTTGGTAGACGAACAAGAAACAAACTTGAGAGCAGCTGAAAAATCACTTACTCATTTTAAAAAGCAAGAGAGAATGTATAACTTAGATGGAAATGCAATTGCCATTATAGCTCAAATTAGTACTATAGAAAGTGAATTATATAATGCTTCATCTGAAATAAATATTAAACAAGAAAAATATAATCTATTAAAGTCAAAATTAACCCAAGATGAAAAAACCTTGGCTGATCAATTGATGAATAATATAAATATTCAAGTCATCTCATTGCGAAATGAGATCAGTCAATTGGAAGCGGGTTTGATACAAAATATTGCACAGTACGGTGAAAACCATGGTGCGGTTATAGAGCTGAAATCTAAAATGAATGCATTAAAATCTCAACTCAATACCAAGGTCCACGAATTAACAAAACAAGGCATTATTGTACAAGATCCTTTGCAAGCAAGACAAAATATTGTAACCAATTTAATTACGCTTGATTCTGAAATTATGGGTTTAAAACTCCGGAAAAATGAATCCGAAAAACTTCATAAAATATTTGAAAAAAAGTTAGATTTATTACCGCCTAAACAACTTGAGTTTTCACGGTTACAACGAAATAATATCGTTTTAAATCAGAATTATTCTTTGTTAAGGCAAAAACTGGAAGAAGCTAAAATTAATGTGGCTTCTCAAGTGGGAAAAGTCCAAATCGTTGATGTCGCCCGTTATCCAAGAGATTCTAGCCAAGACCCAAATCGAACGATTCTTATGGGTCTTATTTTTGGTTTTGGTGTCGGCGTAGCATTAGCATTGGGAATTGAGTTTTTAGATAACACCATAAAAACTACCCATGATATAGAAAGGAAAAATTTAAGCGTATTGGGGATTATTCCATCCATTGGAGATGAATATAATTATTCGAATAAGAAAAAAGGATGGTTACTAAACAGAAACTCAC
>JABHAX010000216.1 GCA_018674095.1 Fidelibacterota bacterium | reverse complement strand
GTATATCATGTGACGGCAGACCTATATAAACAGTATGGAATTCGTCGCATTTTTAATAGTCCACTGGATGAAACTTCTATTATTGGATTCGGAATTGGTTTTGGTCATAATGGATTTGTCCCCATTCCGGAAATTCAATTTTTAGCTTATCTCCACAATGCGGAAGATCAACTTCGTGGTGAAGCCGCTACGCTACCTTTTTTCTCTGATGGTCAATTCACAAACCCCATGGTTTTACGTGTTCCGGGTTTGGCTTATCAAAAAGGGTTTGGCGGTCATTTCCACAATGATAATTCACTCACTATTTTTCGAGATATTCCAGGGGTAATTCTTGCTGTACCATCTAATGGCGCCGATGCTGTGAAAATGCTTCGTACTGCTGTTCGGCAAGCTTACGAGAATGGGCGTGTTATTGTTTTTGTTGAGCCCATTGCCCTTTATATGAAAAAAGATTTACATAACGCTAAAGATGGAAAATGGAATTTTAATTATCCAGATTTAGATAAAGAAATTTTATTAGGCGAATTCGCCGAATATGGACATGGAAAATCGCTAACTATTATCACCTATGGGAATGGCTTATATTTTTCACTTCAAGCGCAAAAAGAGATTGAAAAGAAGCTGAAGAAAAAAATTAAAGTAATCGATTTGCGATGGCTTTCAGAAATTGATATCACGAAACTATTAAAAGCAATTGGCACATGTAAAAATGTACTGATTGTAGATGAATGTAGAAAAACTGGCTGCCATGGAGAAGGGCTGTTTACTCAATTGGTTAGTAAATCAAAAAAGCCAATTAAGATAAAACTTCATGCTGCAGAAGACAGCTTTATATCTCTCGGTGTTGCCGCTACAGTTACACTCCCCAGTAAAGAATCAATTATAGAAAATGCACTGGAGTTGGTGAATGGCTAGATTTCAATATTTTGGACCCCCTTTTATTCTCCCTATCACAGGGGAAAATAAGTGGTGTAAATCCATCCAGTCTCCGCGTTGCCAGTGTCGGATCATAGGCGGGGATTTAGGGGCGGTATATTAAAATGAAGAAACAGCGCATCGTTGTTATTTGTCCGGGGCGGGGGACATATACCCGTGAAACATCGGAATATTTGAAAGCCCATGGCTCTTCAGCAAAATCTCAAATAAAATGGATGGATGTGCAGAGAAATAACGCTGGGCTCCCCACACTTACAGAATTGGATTCCACTCCTTTTAAGGCGAAAACACACATGGTAGGTGAACATGCATCGCCACTCATTTACGCTTGTAGTTTATCCGACTACTTATCCATAGACCAAAATAAATACGAGATTGTTGCTATTACCGGGAATTCTATGGGATGGTATATCGCCCTGGCATTGGGTGGCGCACTGAATTCCGAAAATGCCTATACCTTAATTCATATTATGGGCTCCATGATGAAAAATAGAATTATTGGTGGACAGATTATTTATCCAATTGTGGATGAGAATTGGCAAGTAGATGAAGCCAAAAAAGAAAACGTCTTAATTGAAATTGAAAAAGTAGGTGCGTACGTTTCAATAAATTTGGGTGGATATTTAGTCATTGGTGGAAAACAGAATGCATTGGATATTTTATTAAAACAATTGCCCACAGATGATAAATATCCTTTTCAATTGCCGTTTCATGGCGCATTTCATACACCCCTAATGGAAGAAATTTCTGCAAATGGATTAGCAAAACTTCCTTCAACATTTTTCCAGAAATCAAATATACCATTGGTAGATGGTCGGGGACATATTTGGTCGCCTTATTCAACAAATATTTCAGAATTGCATGCATACACCTTGGGTCATCAAGTGTTGGGAACTTATGACTTTTCCAAGGCTGTTAGCGTGGTGATTAAAGAATTTTGCCCGGATAAACTTGTTTTGCTGGGACCGGGGAATTCATTAGGTGGATCCATTGGGCAAATTATGATTGAAAATAATTGGTTAGATATAGATTCTAAAAAAGCATTTTCATCTCTACAAAAACAAGATCCATATTTACTTTCTATGGGAATAAAAGAACAACGAGACTTGGTATGTTAACCCATCAAAAGATAGAAATTTTAGATTCGACATTAAGGGAAGGTGAGCAAACGCCAGGCGTTTCTTTTTCTTTAGCACAAAAAGTTACATTGGCAAAACGACTGGATACATTTGGGCTTGATTTTATAGAATTAGGACATCCTGCAGTTTCACCCGATGTATATGAAGCAGTAGAGACGCTCAATGATCTTGATCTAAATGCCAATAAAATGGGTCACGGTCGTGCAAATAAATCGGATATTAATGATTGTGTTGCCATTGGAGTAAAATGGATGGGGATATTTTTTGGTACATCACTCTTAAGTTTAAAACACAAATTTAATGTAAGCAAACTAGAAGCATTAGATCGAATTGAGTCTGCAATTAAATATGGAAAAGATAAAGGTCTCAAACTACGATTTACTGCGGAAGATGCAAGTCGAACCGATATGGATTTTTTGATTCAAGTTGGACAATTGGTGCAAAAAGCAGGCGCTGACCGATTCAGTTTGGCAGATACAGTTGGGTGTCTAACACCAACACAAACTAAAAAAATAGTCGGTCGAATTGTTTCAGAATTGGATATTCCGGTTCATGTTCATTGTCATAATGATTTTGGGATGGCCACTGCCAATGCTTTATCCGCATTGGAAGTGGGCGCACAATGTGTAGATGTGTCAGTGAATGGGCTTGGTGAACGATGTGGGCTTCCACCGTTAGCTGAAGTTGTGATCGCTCTAAGCAATATATATAAAATAAATGGTCCATGGAAGTTGGGGATGATTCCTGAACTCACTCGCTTAGTGGAATCATTCTCAAATTTAGAGCCCAATTCGAATCAACCCATTGTGGGAAAAAATGCATTTACGCATAAAGCAGGACTCCATGTGAAAGCAGTGGTGAAAGAGCCTAAATCGTATGAAGCTATATCTCCAGAAATTGTGAATCGAACTCGTCATTTTGTAATAGATAAATTTTCGGGTAAAGTAGCTCTCAAAAATAGATTGCTTGAAATCGGATTAAAGATCTCAAAATTTGATTTAATTAAGATTTTAAAAGAAATTAAATCACAGCCAGAAAAAGTGAATTGGACAGACAAAGAGTTACGACATCTCTACGAAATAGTTCTAAAAGAAGGCTAAGTATGAATAATAATATTTTTCCAGTATCCAATTCCCATGACCCAATTTTTTTCAACTAATTGTATTTAGAAAATTTCCATGTGTTTTGTGAGAATAAATATCAAAGTAACCCTTAATTTCTATTATAATTTTTAAAGGAAAATCATGAAACAGCTTGGCCCCGATTTTTATAATATAACCGATCTTCTCACCGAAGAAGAATTGCTGATTCAGCAAACTGCATATGATTTCGTTCAGGCAGAATTTATGCCTGTCATTAATGAACATTATGAAAAGTCAACTTTCCCCATGGAACTGGTTCCCAAATTGGGCGAACTAGGATTTATGGGATCATCCTTACCGGTAGAAAGCGGTGGTGCTGGTGTAAGCAATGTGGCATATGGACTTATTCTTCATGAGCTTGAACGGGGCGATTCTGGTCTGCGATCATTCGCAAGTGTGCAAGGTGCGCTGGTTATGTATCCGATTCACGCCTATGGCTCAGATGAACAAAAAGCCAAATGGCTCCCCGGTTTAGGCGCCGGAACGAAAATCGGTTGTTTTGGACTTACTGAACCGAACTTTGGCTCTAATCCCGGTGGCATGGGCACACGTTGCAAAAAAGACGGTAACGACTGGATTATTAATGGGAATAAAATGTGGATCACTAATGGATCATTAGCGGATGTGGCTGTGGTTTGGGCGAGAGATGAGAATGGACTGGTTCGGGGATTTTTGTTAGAAAAAGGAATGGACGGATTCACATCCAGTGATATTCATGGGAAATTAAGTCTCCGCGCTTCCATTACATCTGAACTTTCTATGGCGAATGTAAGGGTCCCAGATTCTGCGCGGCTCCCTAATATTGAAGGATTAAAAGGGCCGCTGGGTTGTTTGACCCAAGCACGGTATGGCATTGCCTGGGGAATGGTAGGTTGCGCAATAGATTGCTATAATACAGCTTTAGACTATGCAAAGGAGCGAAAACAATTCTCCAAGCCTATCGGCGGATATCAATTAATTCAGGCTAAATTAGTAGAAATGGTTACACGGATTACAGAAGCGCAATTGTTGGTGTATCGATTGGGAAGATTAAAAGATGAAGGGAAGATGACCTTTCAGCAAGTATCCATGGCAAAGCGGAACAACTGTGTTATGGCTCGGGATGTGGCGAGAGTGAGCCGGGAGATACTGGGTGCAAACGGCATAACAGAAGATTATTCACCTATGCGTCATATGGCGAATATTGAATCAGTTTATACTTACGAAGGCACCCACGAAATGCACACATTAATCTTAGGGCAAGATGTGACTGGGCTGGCTGCATACGATTCTTAAAATCTATTATACATAAGCTTAAAATATAAAAAATGTTTTTTATTGTTGCGTTAGGAGTGTTGTGGTTAATTCACGGTTATGTTGCCTGGCGTACTATACCTGCAATGGGGCTTTCTTTTTCTTATACTCTTTTAGTTTACATAACGGTATTTATTTTTAGTCTTTTACCCGTTGTGCCGATTGTGCTCCGAATGAGTGGAAACGAATCAAAAATTATTGATAAATTTTCTTTATTGGGCTATACGAGCCTAGGCTTTTTCACCCTATCTTTTGTTTTTTTATTTACAAAGGATTTTATTATTCAGTTCATATCTATTTTTAGTAATCTAGTTGATACTGAGCAGCCAATTGATAATTCAAAAAGAGACTTTATTAAAAAGTCTATCACTCTGGGTATAATTGGTATATCTGGTACGGCCACTGGTTTTGGATTTTACAATTCCAGGAAAGGTCCATCGGTTATTAAGCATGATATATTTTTGGAATCCCTTCCAGAAAGTTTTAATAATTTTACAATTGCTCAAATTTCTGATCTTCATGTTGGGCCAACAATTAAAAGGCCTTATGTAGAAGATGTCCTAGATAAAATATCAATTCATAATCCTGACTTAATTGCTGTAACTGGTGATCTTGTGGATGGCTCAGTTCAGCATCTTCGTGGTGATCTTGCTCCCTTAAAAGACATGATTGCACCCTTTGGAACCTATTTTGTTACTGGGAATCATGAATACTACTCAGGCGTAGATTTATGGTTAGATGAAACAGATAGGCTCGGTATGAAAAATTTAATTAATTCAAATGAATTAATTTCAAGATCGGGTGATCAGATTGCAATTGCTGGTATTACTGATCTTACAGCACATCAATTTAAAATTTCTCATAGGTCTGACCCAGGACTTGCCCTTCGTTCGGTGCCTGATAACATAACAAAAATTGTATTGGCTCATCAACCAAACAGTATCCATTCGGTACATGAAATCGGGGCAGACCTGCAATTATCTGGGCATACCCACGGTGGACAGTTTTGGCCATTTACATATTTAACAAAACTTGTAAATCCATATATTGCTGGATTCTACGATCATTATGGTACTCAAATTTATGTGAACCGAGGTACAGGCTATTGGGGGCCACCACTACGAATTGGTGTCCCTGCAGAAATCACTCTAATTCGTTTAAAGACAAAAAAGGTTTTATAGATTTCAAACCAAATTTTTATATGTTTGTAATTAAATGAGAAGAAATAATTTTCTATTCATTTAGTTTTTCATTATTATGAAGCGTAAAACGAAATTATTGATTATCATTAATAAAAAATAGGAGACATCTTATGATTCGGATTCAAAGCAAACCCACATCTACATTATTTTTGGTTATTTAAATAACCGAATTTGCCATACGCTAGTTGGAAAATCGCAAAAATGGCAACAGTTGACCAACCAAGGGGGCCAATCTCGCCTGACAATTGATTGAGGATACTGACTGCAGCACTAATACCAAACCCAATACTCATCCCTTTTGCCGCCGCCATTTTTGCATCAGAATCAGGTGCATTGCTCAAAAACCACGTGATGAGTGCAATCAAAATATTGGCAGAGCCAAACAATCTGGTCATATTTACAGACGCTTCCATGACATCCTGTGAGATACCATAGGGTGTCATGACTGCAATGGGTGCAATGACGAATCCAAGGCCAAACAGTCCAGCCACCAACGTATTGATTTTGAAAAGTGTGTTAAGAGTCATTTCTTCTCCTTTTGGTTTGATTATCCCTTGTGGGATAAATCAATTTAGAATCATTGTTAAAAAAGTAGGAATTATTTTTGTTCATTAACCCCCGGCTTAAGCCGGGGGTTATGAAACGATAGAGAGACTTAACCGTTTTAACGGTTTATTTTATTAACGTGATTTCCAGAAAAATAACCCAGCAAAAACAAGCATAGCCGCGGAACTTGGATCAAAATTCGCAGCGCCAGTGGCGGCTTGAAATACACCAGTGGCAAAGAATAGTATATTTAGATAAACACCCATGATTATGGCGGGTTGATTAAGATTATCTCCTGCCCAAGTAGGCATCATCCAAAATATTACAGTAAATGCTAGCATGGCTGTACCTAAAAATTGTCCCAATGATATTAAGTTTGGTGTAGTTTCCCAACCAGATGTTTGATGGCTTATTTCTGGTGCAAACCACATGAGCACGACCCAAATTGCTAAAAATACTGATTGTGCTCTAAATACATGTGTTAATGTCATTTCATTCTCCTTTTGGTTTGTTTATCCCTACATAGGAATATAGGGAATCACAATATACTAAAACATAGGGAATCACATTATACTTAATGTAAGAAGTGATTAGATTTGTGATGAAACGTGCTTGTCTACGATTTGCAATTAATTATTTCGTAAAGACACTGCCAAACTGTGTTTCTTCGATTTTTTCTTTATAAATTGCATCCTTGAACAAATAGGGATTATAAGTTGATGAAACGCAGAGATTTT
>JABHAX010000215.1 GCA_018674095.1 Fidelibacterota bacterium | reverse complement strand
ATTACATTCTTTGATTTTCTAGGTGATAATTGTGATGATACAGTGAGTTGCTATTTTCAAGATTTTTACGAATTAACAGAAGTTACATCAGATACGTTTTTGATTATCACTCATGAAGGAAGTAACATTACCAATGGTGAAGTATATCTTACCGGGGATAGTGTGATTACAGTTTCCTTCGACGGCATTACCGGATATGAAACATATACTTGGGGAAAAATAAAAGACGATATTTATTCGTTTACACCGGTTTGTGACCAAGCATATGGGTACACTAAGGACGCGGCTGATATGATGATCTATGCGGTGAGTGATGGTGGTGATTTGCTATGGAAAAATTATATCCATGGTGGAATCTGGGATCTAGCATCATCTGTTACGCCTATGCATATCGGGGGATATATGATCTTGGGAGCCTTTCATAGTGTTCAATCCAGTGGATGCTGTTATACAGATGATTATGATCATAGGGATATTATTAAACTTGATAATGATGGAACTATTGAATGGCAAAAAGAAATAGAAATTTCTAATTCTGGTTATTCTGAGTACGATATTGGCATTGGTACTTCACTCATCGAGACGTCCTTCAACGATTTGGTGTTTTTGACAGTTGGTGCGCCTGGAAATAATAAACTAATGATTGTTATGATGGATTCTGAAGGTGAAATAAAATGGACAAGAACATATTTTGATGAAGATCTGAACTATAGCTCTGGCCAGGCAGAAATATTAGAAACAGACGATGGAGATTTGGCTCTGGTCGCTTACAGCTGGCCTTCCGGTCTTATAGCTATTCTAGACTACTACTCAGGTGAAATTTTGGAAGAGAATGATTTACCCTGCGACTATTGTAGAAAGATTATTAAAAGCGATGATGGCTTTGCCATTCTCGGAACGGGTGGATCTGATAACTATGTTACTCTTGTGAAAGTAGATGAAAGTGGGGATTCATTATGGTCGAAAGTGTATGATGATCCCAGTTTGTGGGAACCACTTGATTTAATTCAAACGGAAGATGGCGGCTTTTTATTATTTGGATATTCTCAACCAGCGCCCTATGCAACATTAGTTAAAACGGATGATGAAGGTAATGAAGAATGGAGAAAAAGATATAATGATTATGTTGGTGGAGGGAAAGGATGGATTCATAAGACAGAAGATGGAGGCTATTTCATGGTGTCTGGTTATGCTGTGACAAAACTAGACTCCGAATGTGAAGTTGAATGGAATGCGGCCGGTCCAGCCGGGTTTGACAAGAATTTTAATAATGGCATGGTTTCAGGGATTAACCATGATATGAAGCAGATTCAAGGTGGTGCTATTATGGTTGGGTATGGATCAGCCAGTTGGGAATAATAATATAATGATTCGGTATTTATCATTAATTGTAGGATTTACATTTCTTCTTGCTGACGGAACTCGTGATCTAACCTTTGAATTCAATTATACAAGTTCTGAGATTCAGGTTGGTGCAGATTCTGTGGGAGCATTCAACGGGACTATCTATAATATTTCTTCGGACACTGTTACGATAGCTGTTGTTAGGCGCATTAATTCATTGCCAAATAATTGGACATCATCCATTTGTTTGGGGGCAATTTGTTATTATGTTACCGTTGATAGTGCTTCAACACAAATTGCTCCAGGAGATTCCATAGCATGCAAGATCTTAGTCTGGATAAGTGGGTCAGGAATTGGAACTGTTCAATTGGATCTTTTTGATCTCAGTTCTGATGAACATTTGCTTGTTGATGTAAATTTCTATGCAGGATTACTGGCCCTAAATGACGAGTCTTCTATCCCTAATAAATTTCTACTTTTACCAGCATTTCCCAACCCGTTTAATCCAACGACCACAATCCGATTTGAAATAACATCTTATACCCAGCAATTGAGCGGAGCCGAAATTAGTCGCAACACATCTTTAAATATTTATGATATAAGGGGTCGGGTGGTTAAAACTTTGCTGAGCGGTTCAATAAATCCGGGCTATCATGAAATTCAATGGAATGCATCCAATTACTCGAGTGGAATCTATTTTGTTGAATTGGTGGGTGGGAAAAATCACCAAATCCAAAAATTAATTTTAGTAAAATAAAGATTACCGGGTTAATTCCTTAATTGTCTTGAGCATTTCCTGATATTCTTTCTCTTCAAAAAGTCGAGTTAGGAAAACTATTCTTCCTGTTTTGTCGATCACCACATTTCGAGTGATACCTGCATCTTTATTAGCAAATAATCCAAAAATGTTTGCTCCTGGATCTAATGCAAGGGGATAGGTGGTCCCGATCTTTTTTTGAAACTCAATAACGGTTTCCAATGGCTCATCCCGATCCACGCCGATGAGAACCACATCTTTATTTTTATACTTTTGCCAAATATCTTTTTCTAGGTGTGGCATTTCTAAACGACACACAGAACACCAACTAGCAGTGAATTGAAGGACTACAGTTTTACCATGGAA
This sequence comes from Fidelibacterota bacterium, assembly GCA_018674095.1. Taxonomy (GTDB): domain Bacteria; phylum Fidelibacterota; class Marinisomatia; order Marinisomatales; family UBA1611. Next base: position 89 of record JABHAX010000215.1, on the reverse strand, counting down.
ATCAGATAATTTGGATTGAGATCCATCTGTGAATTCCATTCCAAAATCCGGTGCCATATCTCCAACTTTAACGATATAACCGCGATCAT
>JABHAX010000214.1 GCA_018674095.1 Fidelibacterota bacterium | reverse complement strand
TCCATTCAATAAGTCCAGTGTTGGGCAACGCCTTATTAGAGAATTCAATGAAATTCCACACGGAACATATTATTGGGCTGTCCAAACTGTTGATGCAGCCGGTGCAAGATCAGATTGGTCTCGAGAAGACACTCTTTTTATCGCTCGCCTAGTCGCATCAACCCAATCTTTACCCGGTGTTTATTTTTCTACAGGTGGATGGGCTGATTATAATGACGATAATATTTTAGATTTCGCTTTAACAGGTGTTACTTTTTCAGGCGAAAGTATTACAACCCTCTTCCAAAATAATGATGGCTTACTTTCGCAAGACCTTGGTCAAGATATTGAGGCTGTTTTCGGGGGGCATCTATCCTGGGTTGACTATACGAATGATGGACATCTTGATTTATCTTTATCTGGGTTTCAAATTATAAATTTTGCACCCTTTCGTGTCACAAAACTTTATAAGTACGAAAATGGTGTATACATTCCGGACACGAACAACGAAATATACACGGATGCAAATTTGGATGGTGTTCCAGACTATTGGGTTACTGGGGGCGTCAATGGTCATCACTGGGGTGATTACGATAATGACGGCGATCTAGATTTCGTCCAAGGTGGTTTTGATAATTATAACATTCGCCATCTTGATATTTTTTATAACGATAATGGTACCTTACGCTTGGATACTGCCCAGTCAAACTTAATTCCCATCTACCCTGCTCTAGTTCAATGGGTGGACTTAAATAATGACGGATATTTAGATTTAGTTGCCATTGGGTCTGATGCTACCGAAACTTTGGGAATGCGAATCTTTTTAAATAATTCTAGTTTTGTATTATCTGATGGGTTTACGTGGAATTCAGAAATTTATGGTGTTACAGCAGGAGGAATTTCCTTTGCAGATTATAATAATGATGGATATGAAGATTTTGCACTAACAGGGAAAAATAGTGACGATGAACTCGTGACCTATATTGTAAAAAATGCAATCCAATCCTTTATCGTTGAGCATACAAAACCTGGTGTTTATTTTGGTCGGCCCGCTTGGGGAGACTATGATTCTGATGGCGATTTAGATTTATTAGTTACAGGGCAATCTGGTATTACTGTTGGTGGCTTGGGTTCCGATCCTATCACCCAAGTTTATGCCCAAAATGATGATGGCGTTTTTATAATTGATGAAACCCTTTCCATTGATAGCGTAGGCATCAGTTTTGCTCAGTGGGGTGATTATGATGTGGATGGCGATTTGGATCTATTTCTTGCCGGATTTAAATCTAATCAAGATGTTGTTGCCCAAGTCTATGACAATCTAGAAAGTATAGAGAATGCAAATTATGCCCCTAACGCGCCTTATGGTTTGGATGATTCTGGTATCAATGATGATAAGGTAACACTCACATGGTCCGCACCGGTTGACCCAACTAATCCTAAAGGTGGTTCAACCCCTGAATTAGGATTACGTTACCAAATCCAAATTGGTTCAGAAGAAGACCAAAACCCTCATGCTATCAGTACAGGGCATTATGGAGTTGATGGAATTGGAACATTTAATCGTACAACAAAAATTATTCGTAATATCCCTGAAGGAAATTATAACTGGCGCGTCAGAGCCATTGATCATGGATCTGCTTTATCTAATTGGTCATCTACCGAATATTTTTATATTGATGTTACAGCCCCTACCGTTGATACAATTCGAGCAAATTATGTCTCAGATGAACAAATTATTCTCATTGTCAAATTTAAAGAAGATTTTTATCTTGATTTGAATGTCGACCCAGATGTGGGTGTTACTCATCCTGATAATCCGGACCTAGATGGAGACAATATCAATGATACTTTAATTGTTGAAAAACAAAGTTTTAACGGCGATGAATGGACGGGAGTTTTGCTATTACCCGATAATTTTTCTGGCAAAGCAATTCAGGTTCATATTTCGGGAGCGCAGGACGATCGAAAAAACGTCATGGAAAAAACGATTATTAATAAAGCCCCCGAAATAATTATTTCATCATTGGGTGGTACAGCTATTAGCAAAGATGGGCAAGCAACTATTCTGCTTCCACAAAATGCAATTAACAGTGATATTAGTTTAACCATTATTGGCCAAGGGGTCAGCCCAAGTTTAACAGATTCAACTTTTTTAATTACGGATCTTTACGATATTGCACCGTCTAATCTTTCGCTAAATAAACCAGGTATTTTACGTATCGCATTTAAAGATTCTGGTGCCACTCCCTTTATTGCCCGTGTTCTATCAAATGAAATTTTAGAATTGGGTGGCTCTCGTATTACTATTAATTCTAATCCATATCTTCAAGTCCAAATTGATAGCATGGGAACCTTTGGTATTTTTACAACC
>JABHAX010000213.1 GCA_018674095.1 Fidelibacterota bacterium | reverse complement strand
AGCTGTTGCCAAAGAAATATCAGATTTAACTGGAATTCCATTTCGCACTGCTGACAATAAATTTGAAGCATTGGGTGGACAAGATAGCATTGTAGAATTATCCGGCGCATTGAAAGGAGTCGCTGCATCTTTATTTAAAATCGCCAATGATATTCGATGGTTAGCCAGTGGACCCCGTTCTGGAATTGGTGAAATTACTATTCCAGCCAATGAGCCTGGTTCGTCAATTATGCCAGGGAAAGTGAATCCCACTCAATGCGAAGCATTAACTATGGTTTGTACCCAAGTGATGGGGAATGATACAACAATCACATTTGCAGGTGCATCCGGTAATTTTGAATTAAATGTGTACCGGCCTGTTTTAGCTTACAATATATTACAATCCATTCGCTTATTGGCAGATGGATGTCGATCTTTTTCTGAACATGCTGTGGAAGGAATTGAACCTAACCAAGAGCGTATTGATCATAATTTATATAATTCACTCATGTTAGTTACAGCTTTAAATCCACATATTGGATATGATAAAGCTGCCGAAGTCGCAAAGACAGCTTTCAAAAATAAATCTACACTTCGGGAAACAATTATAAAATTGGGATACATGTCAGGTGAAGATTTTGACCAATTGGTTCAACCAGCGAACATGATCCATCCGCGGAAAAAAGCCTGATTCGGCGGAACTATTTTTTCTTTTTCCAGTTTTTCTTCAAAACCTTAATTCAGCGCAAAAAAAGTAACATCTAAATTTCACTATGTCTAAATCTTCAACAACGATCGATGTTTCCCAAATCATGCGTAGGTGCTTGGTCGTCATTTTTCTTGGGATGGTTTCAGTTCTTTCGGTGGTATTGTTTCTTTCAAAAGATCTACCTTCACTAGAACAATTAGAGAATTATGATCCTGATCTTGTGACGCGAATTTATTCTGCGGATGGAAAAGTTTTAACTGAACTCTTTGTCCAAAAACGAGTTTTTGTTGAGTTAACCAATATTCCTATTCACATGCAAAATGCGGTTATTGCATCTGAAGATAGACGCTTTTATCAGCACTGGGGTTTGTCTCTTCGTAGTGTTGCAAGAGCCATATTTATAAATACGCTTTCCATGAGTTATCGTCAGGGGTTTTCGACGCTTACGCAACAATTAGCCCGAAATCTTTATAAGTCTGTGGGATTTGAAGATAGTATTATTCGGAAGTTGAAAGAGGTTATTACGGCGATTCAGATTGAGCGAACATACACGAAAGATGAGATTCTTGAAATGTATCTCAATACGGTTCATTTTGGGCATGGGACTTATGGTGTTGAGGCGGCAACAAAGCGATTTTTTGGAAAGGAATCTATGGATCTCACAGTAGATGAATCTGCCATGTTGGTTGGCTTGCTACCTTCACCAGCAAGTTATTCTCCTATCCATCATCCGAAAAAAGCTATCCGACGTAGAAACACAGTTCTTAGATTGTTAAGAGATCAAAAATTTATTCAAGTTTCCGAATTTCATGAATATCGTTCTAAAACTTTGGAATCAGTTCAGGAATGGACAAGTCGAGGAACTGCACCTTACTTCACAGAATACGTACGTCGTTTGTTAGAAAAAATTGATGAAGAATTAGGAATCAATATTTATCGAGATGGTTTAAAAATTTATACAACAGTTGATTCAAGACTTCAGAAGATTGCAGAACGTACTGTTTTGGAAACGATTCAGGAAGATCAAGCACGATTAAATCGCCGATTATTTAATAATCGAGAGGAGTTTGAAAACTTAGCTTATTTAACAATTTATCCTGAAGATACGCTTAAAGCCATGATGGCTGGTGAAGGCGAATTGTATAAAGATTTACGAGATAAATTATTGGTGCAATGTGCTTTTGTTGCATTAGACTCCAAAACGGGCGCCATACTTGCTATGGTGGGTGGACGTCCTGATTATCATGACCAATTCAATCGAGCTGTTCAGGCAAAACGACAACCGGGATCCGTATTTAAACCTTTTGTTTATACCACCGCCTTGGATAATGGATATCCAGTAACAGAACAACTTTTAAATCAACCAGTTGTTCTGAATGTCCAAAATATGGATGGGACTTGGGTGAAGTGGAAACCGCAGAATTATGATGGAAGCACTGGCGGACTTACAACGCTTCGGGAAGGGTTGAGAAAATCTATGAATCTCATATCTGTACGAATGGTTCAACAAGATATCGCTTCATCGGAGCAAGTGAAAAAAACGGCACAACGAATGGGAATCTCAACTGATATTCGTGCTGTAGATGCTTTGGCATTGGGAACATCTGAAGTGTATCCGATAGAAATGGTAGCCGCCTATGCCGCATATTCTAATAAAGGTGTGTATTCAAAACCATTTGCCATTACACGTATTGAAGACCGCTATGGAAATATTTTGAAGGAATATTTTCCGGAACAAAAGGAAGTTCTCAGCGAAGAAACGGCTTATTTAATGACTAGTTTGTTACAAACAGTGATGGATCGTGGAACGGGTGGAAGCGTTCGATGGAAATATAAATTTAATCGGCCTGCCGCGGGAAAAACGGGAACCACACAAGGTTGGAGCGATGCATGGTTTGTAGGATTCACACCACAAATTTCTGCAGGTGGATGGTTTGGCGTAGATGATTTTCGTGTCCCATTAGGACCGGGTCAAGATGGAACAAAGGCTGCTTTACCTGCTTGGGCAAAATTTATGAAAGCGGCACATGATACCTTGAATTATCCTGTCCAAAAATTTGAAATTCCAGCTGGAATACAGTTTATAGAAATTTGTTCAGTCTCAAAAAAATCGCCTTTGCCTGCTTGTCCTGTTGAGAAAGAAATATTTAAAAAAGGAACAGAACCAACCCAAAAATGTAAGGTGCATCGAACCTGATAAAGTTTGTAAAATGTTATTCTGATTCTTTTTTACTTAAAAATGATAAAAGAGAAATAGGTGATCTTTCCCGAACCGTATGAAGTGTAAGATATAACGCAATAATTAATAAAACCATATTGGGTGCCCACATTCCTACAGCAGCAGAAACTTGATTTCGATCTGCCATTTCTTCACCGCCAATCAACAAAACATAATACAATAGAAAAAAACCGAAACTCAATGTTGTGCTAACAGCAAAACCACCTCTTTTTGCCATCACCCCTAAAGGTGCACCCAACAATACAAATAAAATACATGCAAACGGAATTGAAAACTTTTTATGGATTTCCACACCATATTTATTTCTGCCTTTTGCATAACTATTAATAAGTCCAAACTCATTTTTAACTTGACGCTCAAGGCTCCTTAATTGTCGCTCTTTTTTATGGAGTTTTCCTTTAGAAAGGGTGGTGTCAGCTCGGAGGGAATCTCGAGCAAGATTGATGACGCTTTCCCCAAACTCAATTGATGTGGGGAAAATGCTATCTCCAATGGTTCGATAAAATGATCCTTTTAATCGTTTTTGAACAATATGGATTCTTTTATCGTAATTGTCGATTTTCTTCAAAATCATGGGAACGGTCATTTCCCGATCCGTTCTGTTCGATGAGTCTCGTCGGTTCAAAAGAATATCATCCGCTGGAACAATTATTTTATGAGTGTCAAAAATTATTCGGCGATAATTTGTAAAATTGTTGGTTTCTAATTCGTGAATTTCGCCATCATATAAAGTGAGGAGGAATGCATCTGCAAGTGTGGATAAGGTTCCGGTATTGGAATGAATACTGGTTTGAGATTTTTGTTTTCCTTTGGAAAAAATTCGAACATCAGAAAATAATTCGCCATCTTTTCCGCCAACAATCATACTATAATCCGGAAGATCATCAATAAAAATTCCAGGCTCAATATTCATACCTGGGCGTTTACGATAAATATCACCGGAGAGAAGTCGTGCATGAAAATTCATATCAGGTAAAATATAATTGTTAAAGTAAATCAGTAGGAGAGCCACCGTTATCCCAAACATCAATGGAGCTCGAATTATGGTTAAAAACCCTATTCCTGATGCACGCATGGCATTAATCTCATTATCTTCTGATAATCGTCCAAAGGTCATGAGCGTAGCCAACAGGATTGCCATGGGAACTGCCAGAGCAATTATCCAAGCTAAATTTAAAAATAAATATTCTAGGATTGTAAGCACATCCAATCCTTTACCGAGGAATCTGTCTATGGCGCGAAGCAGAAAATTGATAAATAGGATGAAGGTGATCATCAGGAGTGATAATATAAAAGGGAGCACCATTTCCCGAACAAAGTATCTGGACAAGAGTCGCATAGTGGAAATTACAATTTTATGATAACGATGATAATATGTGATTCACAATTTGTCAGTAAAAAATTAGTGTAAAGTTTCTTGTTATTTTTCTTCGAAAATGAAAATAAATATAATAATTTTCGCAGCTTTAAATCGACTGATGTTGAACTAAAGACCTATGGTGGGTGTAGCTCAATTGGTTAGAGCACCTGGTTGTGGTCCAGGAGGCTGTGGGTTCAAGTCCCATCACTCACCCTCATATTTTTGAAAATTCGGGGTATAGCGTAGTCCGGTTAACGCGCCTGCTTTGGGAGCAGGAGATCGGGAGTTCGAATCTCTCTACCCCGACTCGAGAGTAATACCATTTACCTCTCAATAAAAGCCTCACTTAATTGTGGGGCTTTTTGTTTCATACATTGTCATATTTAATCATCTATT
>JABHAX010000212.1 GCA_018674095.1 Fidelibacterota bacterium | reverse complement strand
TTGTTGCTCAGAAAAGTGTCTTTAAAGCTTTTTTAAATATGCCCGCTTCAGCCTATTACTTAAGGGTAAAGGGAAGTTATTCTTTTAATAATATTTTAATTGAGTACAAACAACACGGTTCACAATTCAAAAGTTTTGGAAACCCCTATCTTACGAATAACATTCGTGAATTTACGCTCAATGACCGTTTATCTTTGTTGGGGAGGCGACTCATGATTGTTGCTGGATATAAATATCGTGACAATAATTTATCTGAAACCGTTGCTCATCCGGTTGCGACAAAGACTATTTCAATCAATACAACGTTAGTTCCAGGTCCAGGTGCACCTTCAATTATAATGAATCTTCAAACGATTGGACGTACGAACGGAATTGATTCTGCGGAATTCGATCAATATGGGAATTTTCTTTCGGATAATAGAGAAAATTCTAAAGCACTAAACATTATGGCGTCGGTTAATCTTCCAGGTAACTTTGGAAATCTAGCCACCACCACATCCATTAACGTCAATTCTATTTCATATACGGATAATCTTTCGGCAGAAAGGAAAGGAGATTTTCTATTTCAAAAAGCGGAAACTCAATCCGTTTCTTTAACATTTTCAACGCGATTTCAGATTCCATTAAAAACGTCCGTTTCTTATAATAGAACGCAATTATTTATTCCTTATATGAATGAAAATAATGTACCTTATAAAGATGAAAGCACCTGGACATCTATGGGAATGACAGCTCAATACTCTTTTTTAAAAAATGCAGTTAGGTTTCGAGGCGGCTTGGACTTTATGACGAATGGCGAAACAGATGAATCTGAAACAAATCTCTATGGTGGTAAAATTGGAGGTGACTGGGATATTATGAAAAAAATGACATTGACCTTTAATAGCTCGATTCGTATGAATAATATTAAAATTTATAAAACGGATGAGATCGATAATGACAACAATGGTTTAATTGACGAATCCAGAGAAAACTGGATGGTAAGTAGTTCTGGATTTAACTTGTCCTTGGGATACCGATTTTGATTAAAAAGTTAATAAAATTTTTCCACAATCATGTAGTTGATTTCGGATTAACAATTGGAGCAATATTTTTTACCTGCTTTCTCCATTGGGTAGGTGTTTTTGATTTTCTTGAATTAAAAACGTATGATTATCGGTTTCATTCAGTACGGGGCCCCTTAACGGGGTGGCGTGCAAGCGATTCAACAATCATTAAAAAAGGAACAGATGTTGTACTGGTTGAAGTTGATGATGAATCTTGGCGACTATTAAAAGATAACAAAGTTCCTTGGCCTTATCCACGAGGTGATATTTGGGCAAAAGCTGTAGATAATTTGTCAAATGCTGGAGCAAAAGTGATTGCATTTGATATTCAATTTGATTCTCCTGATGCGAGAAGCGAATATTTACGGAGTGTTAGTGAAAATCTTCCTCTCGAATTTCAGCAATATCTTCCGGGACATGGAGATATTCTTTTGGCAGAATCCATTCAGCGAGCTCAAGAAAATGGGACTAAGGTTGTAATGGATGTAAAAATGGTTAGAGAGCCAACACGAATCCCACCAAATTATATTGCTTATCCTGTACCCGAAATAATGGGGGTAAATCCAGAAACCGGTTTAATTAACGATATGCTTGATATTGATGGTTTTTCTCGACAATACAGCATTGCCGGTTATATGGCTCATGAGCCAGATAAAGCTTATTTAACATTGGGCGTAAAATGTGTGAAAGCATTTCAAGGTATTCCTGACGATGCAGTGCCATCTTTTAATGGTGACAGTTTGAAATGGACCTATGGTGATTTAAATATTACGTCTTACGGGCGTACAAATAATTTTCTTGTGAATTATTATGGTCCACCTTCCGGTTATAAAATGCCGGGGAGGGATGAATTAAAACCTTGGGGAACTTTTCCTCGTTTTTCTTTGTCTCAGATTTTGGATACACAGGATTATGATTTACCTGAAGATTTAGATTGGATGAGCCAATTTCTTCCTGGGAAAATCCCTGAGTGGGTTACTTCCATCGAGGACGAAACCGATAGAAATGAAATGATGGTCATGTTAGGTCTTGGTGAGAGTTATGATATTACCCAATCCCCGTTTTATAATAAAATTGTAATTCTGGGTGTATCGGTAGAAGTACTTCATGATGTGAAATCTACTCCTTTTTATAATTATCTGAATTTGAGCCAATTGACCCCAGGTATGGAAACTCACGCAAATGCGATCCAAACCATGATCCATAGTAATTATATTCAAGTTTTTGGTGGAAAAACAACTCGATATATGGTAGAAGGGGCACCTTACCCACTGGAAAATATTTTATTGATTTTTGGTTTGTGTATCATTGCTTATATCTTATTGATGAAAATAGAATTACATCCAATTGTTGCAGGGGTTGTTATTTTTTCAGAAGGATTACTGTATTATGCTTTTTCGATGGGCATGTTTGCCAATGATTATTGGTGGTTTTGGAAATCAACTGTCGCTAATTTTTTGCCTGAATCAATTCATGAAGTATTTTATGACCAACTTCAAGTTGCGTTGCCTGCACCGGGCGAATCTTTTATCATGCCAATTATAGCTCCTATTGCAGGATTGATGTTTACCTACTCAAGTAATATTATTTTCCAATTCCTTCATGAACAAAAGGATAAAAAATTCTTAAGAGAAACATTCGGAACTTATATTTCGCCTGATGTGTTGGACAAAATGTATGAAGAAAAACAAGCTCCAAAACTTGGGGGTGTAGAAGGATATCATACGGCCTTTTTTTCTGATATCCAGAATTTCTCCACTTTTTCCGAAGCACTAGACCCGGAACGTATGGTTGCACTTATGAATGAATATCTAAC
>JABHAX010000211.1 GCA_018674095.1 Fidelibacterota bacterium | reverse complement strand
GGACGATGGTTCCAATAACCACAAATCCACTGCCAGCAGTGCCATCACCAATTTCTACGATCTGATTTAATATACATTCAAAACTCACCTTGGATTCTCCAACTCTGGGTGGTACCACTTTTTGAGAGGCAATTGGCGTGATTCCGGACATTTCAAATTCATCCACATCAGAATCAAAATCGGTAGAACATAGTACCATTTTTTCTGCAAAAGATTCAGATACAATATTTACCACAAACTCTTTTGTATCGCGGATATTTATCAAAGTGTCCTTTTCTTGCCCATCCCAACCACGCCGAGCTGGCGCAAACATGATAGTGGGCGGTTTGGAACAAACGCCATTAAAATAAGAAAAAGGCGCTACATTATTTTTCCCGTCCTTGGACTTTGTGGACACAAACGCAATGGGTCGGGGCACAATACTCCCGATCATCAATTTATGGGTTTCCTGGAATGGAATTTCGTTTGGGTCAAATATCATGATTCAATCCAAGAATAAGGGTAATCTTCATCATCCACTTTCAAGGCTGCTTCTGTCATATTTAGCGGTTTGAATGTATCAATCATGACAGCCAATTCGTTTGTTTCTCTTGCTCCCAGTGATTCTTCAATCTTTCCCGGTTGGGGGCCGTGAGGTAATCCCATGGGATGATAGGTAATTGATTCTTCATCAATGTCTTTCCGGCTCATGAAATTCCCTTCCACATAATAAATAACCTCGTCGGAGTCCACATTACTGTGGGCATAAGGCGCTGGGACAGATTCACCATGATAATCGAATAATCTTGGTACAAAAGAACAAATAACAAATCCATGGGCTTGGAAAGTTTGATGGACTGGTGGTGGTTGGTGAATTTTTCCTGTAATGGGCATAAAGTCGTTAATATTGAAAATGTAGGGGAAGTAATAGCCGTCCCAACCCACCACATCAAATGGATGATGTTGGTAGCCATAAGTTTGGATTCCATGACGAAGCTTTACTTCCACTTCCATGGGTGAATCATCCACGGGTCCGGCAAATTCGGGTGTCCGAAAATCCCGTTCGGCAAAAGGAGAATGTTCCAAAAGTTGACCAAATTTATTCCGGTAAAGCGTGGGGGTTTCGATGGGGCCGGAAGATTCTGTGATAAGAATTCGTATGGATTCTTTAACGTCGATTTGCCAAATAATTCCACGGGGAATTACGAGATAATCTCCCGGTGTCAAATCCATATTTCCGAAATTGGATTTGAATGTTCCGGAACCAGTATGGATAAATAAAACTTCATCCGCGTTTCCATTTCGATATAAAGTGCTCATGGATTCTGTTACATGGGCTTTAGAAATAACCAAATCCGAATTAAAGAAAAGGGGAATGCGAGATGAAATTGCATCGCCATTAGAATTCATATTAGCCGTTCGGATATGATGGTGACGATGCGTTTGGTCTGCTGTAAGTAAATTGATCTTTTTCATTTCACCTACAGCTTCAACGCCGGTGGGTGGATGAGTGTGGTACACATTAGAATACATGTGACTAAACCCTTCCCGGCTGATGAGTTCTTCCCAGTAAAGATTCCCGGAATTATCCCGGAATTGGATATGTCGTTTGTTTGGGATTGCTCCCCGTTTTTGATAAAATGGCATTATTGTACCCTAATCATTTATTTTAATTAAGTTGATCTAAGTTATGAATTCAATATTTCTTATTCCCGATTCTTTTTCCACCATTCTTGTGGAAACAAAAGTCTTCCCCTTTGGGTGGGAAGATATAGATGGGGTAAGTAATCTATGAACACTCATCTTTAATCTTTCTTAAACAATCTTATTTTCTAAAACGCCCAATCGTTCCACTTCCATTCGGACAACATCCCCTTTCTTGATCCAACCACCTACATTATCCGGGCGAAGTTCCAGGATGCAACCCGTACCCACAGTTCCGGAACCCAAAATATCACCGGGAAGTAATTTGGCATTCATGGATGCGCGTTCAATCATTTTGGTAAATGGATGATACAAGTCATTCGTATTTCCATCGGAAATGAGTTTGCCATTTACATGGCACGTCATGCGGAGATGAAGTTTACCATTATCGTCCCAAGCGTCTGTTAATTCATCTGGTGTTACCATATACGGTCCAAAACTGGAGGCAAAATCTTTTCCTTTTGCCGGGCCGAGACTCATGGCCATTTCTTCCCGCTGCAAATCTCGCGCGGACCAATCATTGCAAACCGTGTATCCGGCAATATATTGGTCTGCATCTTCTTGGGCTATATTGGATCCACCGTTGGCAATAATCACAGCGAATTCTAATTCATAATCCAGTTCATTTGTTCCACGAGGATAGGGAATTTCTTCTTTATGTCCATATAACGCAGCCGGATTTGAAAAATAGAAAATGGCAATCTTGAACCAATCCGGATGCATATCTAATCCCCGGAGTTTCCGTGCAGCACGAACATGTTGTTCAAAAGCATAAAAGTCCCGAAAGGACTGGGGATTTGGAATGGGAGATAGTAATTGCACATTTTCTTCCAAAATAGCAATAGGTTTACCACCACCAGCATGGGACTCAATATTCATTTCTGGTAAGGATGCATCCAACTCTTTCAATTTAGAAAAGTTTGCATCCCAATTTTCCAATGCCATTTTTAGTGTGGATGGAATTTCCAGAAAACTGGGATCTCCTTTTGATTCTTTAGCCCAAATAGCAGCCCGAATTACATCCACAATATATTGATCTTTTTTAAAACCGAATCGAGGCTGATCGCCACCATCCTGAGTGTAGGTTACAAATTTCATTTACAGGTTTCCTCTTTTTTCTTGTTCACGTTCAATTGATTCAAATAATGCTTTAAAATTGCCTTTCCCAAAACTGTTGGAGCCTTTTCTCTGGATAACTTCAAAAAATAATGTCGGACGATCTTGCAAAGGTTGCGTAAAAATCTGGAGCATATAGCCATTTTCATCTACGTCCACCAAGATACCCAATTCTGCCAACGTATCAAGGTCTTCATCGATGGGTCCAATCCAAGATGACAACGAATCATAATATGACCTTGGTGTGGGCAGGAAATCTACACCATTCGCGCGCATGGTTTTAACGGTAGAAATAATATCTCTTGTGGAGAGAGCAAGATGTTGAACACCGCCCGTTTCATAATAATCGATATATTCTTGAATCTGAGATTTCCGAAGTCCATCGGCGGGTTCGTTGATGGGCATTTTTACAATTTCATTATCATTGGCCATAACGATGGAACGAAGGGATGAATATTCTGTATTAATATCTTTATCATCCACACTCCAGAATCGATGCCAGCCAAACACATTTTCATAAAAATTACAGACAGATTGCATTTCGCCATCGGGCTGATTTCCAACCACATGATCGATATGTACAAGTCCAGTTGATTCAGATTTGAGTCCGAAATCATTTGTTTCAAATCCGGGAAGGAAAGAACCCTTATAATTCTTCCGTTCCACAAAAGTATGGATTGTATCACCGAATGTTTCTATGGCAGAAACAACCGCTTCGCCGTTCCCATCTTTGATTTCTTTGGGTTCCATGGCACTTTTTGCGCCACGCTCCAGAGATGTTTTCCAAGCGGATTCAGAATCATCAACGGTAAAGGCCACATCTTTCATGCCATCGCCATGGCGATCAATATGGGCACCAATTTTTGTATTTTTTTCTAACGGCGATGTAATGACCAAATTAATTCGGTCCTGATTCAGGACATAACTAACACTATCTCGATTTCCTGTTTCCAGTCCGCGATAGGCAATGGGTTGGAATCCCATAGTTGTGCGGTAAAAGTGTGCGGTTTGTTTGGCATTGCTTACATAAAGTTCGCAATGGTCAAACCCTTTAATGTCATAGGGTAAATTGCTCATAATATTTCCTTTAAACTTTCAATACATTTTTGATTTTCTGATTCCAATCCCACAGAAATGCGGATAGAATTCGGCCAGCCAAAGCCAGTGAGTTGCCGAACAATGACACCTTTTTCTAAAAGGTTTTGTGTCATTGTTGATGCTGTTTTTTCTGAATCCCAAACCGTGGTTATAAAGTTGGCAGCTGATGGGATTTGTTCAATGCCAAGTGCATCAAATTCTTGTTTTAAAAAGGCCATGCCTTCTTGATTAATTTTTAGTGTTTCAGTTAGAAAATCCACATCATCTAACGCAGCTATTCCAGCGGCTTGAGCAGAGAGAGATGGCTCAAACGGAACTTTCACTTTTAAAAGATTTCCAATCAAACTTTCATGGGCAAAGCCATATCCAACTCGAATGCCCGCCAAGCCATAAGCTTTGGAATACGTTCGAAGTGTAATCACATTGTCATAACGATAACTCATAGAATCGGGATAGTTTGGCGAATCTTGGGCAAACTCGTAATAGGCTTCATCCAAAATAATCAGAACTCTTTCCGGAACGTGTCTATAGAATTCGTCAAACTCTTGACGGGTGATGGTGGTCCCCATTGGATTATCCGGATTGGCGATATAAATAATTTTGGTATAATCTGTGATTTTGTCTGCCATGGCTTCCAGATCGTAACGATAATTTTTCATGGGAACCCAATGGACCCGCCGGCCGGAAGCATTGGCCAAAACACGAAATCCGATAAATGAATTGGCGGCACTTATAAGTTCATCGTCACTGAGTAAAAAAGTTCGCATAATTGTGGACATAATACCTTCAGACCCAGCACCCAAAACCACATTTTCAATTTTTATATTAAAGCGGTTTGCTAATTTTGTGCGGAGCTCGTGGCCAGTAGCATCAGGGTAGCGATGAAGATTTTTAAGTGAATCTTGAATAGCAGCCAAGCCTTTTGGTGAGGCACCCAATGGATTTTCGTTGGAAGCTAATTTTATAAAATCTTTTATACCCAATTCACGCTGAGCTTCTGCAATGGGTTTCCCCGGTTTATAATTTGCAAGTTGTTGGATGTAGGAAGGAACAAGTGCCATTGTTATATCGCCAGTTTGGTTTCGTTTTTAAATGTAGAAAGTACCACAGATGTTTTCATATTTTGCACATTGGGCAGAGCGGAAAGTTGGTGTAGAATCAATTCTTCGTAGGCGGGAATATCTTTAGTGGCCACCTTTAAAAGGAAATCTGCTTCGCCTGTAATATGATGACACTCCAAAACTTCGTCCATTTTTGCGATAGATTTGAAAAAATCTTCCACGGGTGTTTCACCGTGTCGTGCCAATTTTACTTCAACAAATGTGAAGCAAGTATAGCCAGCCTTTCTTGGATTTAAGAGTGTAATGTATTTTTCAATAATTCCACTAGCTTCCAGTTTTTTCACCCGTTCCAAGGTACTGGAAGGTGAGAGTTCAACTTGTTTGGCTAATTCAGCATTGGTTGTTCGACTATTGGATTGTAATATTTCTAATAGCTGTCTGTCTTTTTGATCAATATTCATGTGATAATTCTATTATGTTATAATATAGACACAGAAAATAAGGCAAAATTAAAGTTATGCCAAATATAATTCTGATTTATAAATGTGTTTATGTGCTTGTAGTGTTCTGAGTATTCATATGAATACATTAATACTCGAACACTTTTTAACTCTTAAACATTTTGTAACACATTGAGGAAAATTGAATAAACTCCGCCGTATTTTATGATGAATATTTTATGATAATCCCTGGCCCACTTTTAAAAGCAAAATTCGTGGAACGACCCAACCGATTCATTACCATGATTGAGATCAATGGTGAAATTCACAGAAGCCATTTGCCAGATCCGGGTCGATTAAAAGAATTGTTATTGCCAAATGCGAATCTATTAGTACGTGCTGCACCGGAAAATTCGGAACGGAAAACAAAATTCTCTACAGTCATGGTAAACCATAAAGGGCAATTGATTTCACTCGTGACAGCACTGCCAAATCAATTTGTAAAGGAGGCGTTAGCGAAAAATGAAATTCCGATTTTCAATGACTATACGTTGATTCGTCCTGAAATTCCTGTGGGAAAGCATCGCTTCGATTTTTTATTAAAAGATCCAAATGGATTAGAATTTTATCTCGAAGTGAAGTCTGTTACTTTTGTAGAAAATGGTGTTGCACAATTCCCTGATGCTGTAACGGAACGAGGTACGAAGCATGCCTTGGCATTGAAAAAATTGGTTGAACAGGGGAAAGGTGCAGGCATATTATTTGTATGTCAACGACCGGATGCACACTCATTTCGTCCCATGTGGGAAAGGGATCCTAAATTGGCAAATGCTGTGCTTGAAGCAAATAAGGCTGGTGTAAAAGTTTGGTGTATTACATTAAATATATCAAAAACAGAACTGACATTTAATAAAGAGATTCCCGTAAATTTGGAATTAAACATTGGTAAATCTTAGCCAAAACAGGCACAATGAAATACGAAGAAATTGTAAATTGAATTCAACATTTCCAATAATAAGAGAAGGTTGCGTTGTTACGTTAATCTTTATACTTTATTCCTGTGCTGCAATTCAGGGTCCACCCGGCGGCCCCAAAGATGAAACGCCACCCGAACTTATTGAAACAATTCCTGCTGATGGAACTATCCATTTTGAAGGTGGACGAGTTGAGCTCATTTTCTCTGAATACATGGATGCGAACACAGTTGAAAAAGCAATTCGAGTTTTGCCAACTTTTGAGAACCCACCCGAAATTGTTTATAAAGGACGCCGTGTTTTTGTGGAATTCCCGGACTCTCTGAATGAGAAACAAACCTATATTATATCAATTGGACGAATTTTAAAAGATGAGCATAAGGTGGCAATGTCTCAAGGAATACAAGTGGCATTCGCCACGGGAGATAAAATTGATGAAGGGAAAATTTCCGGATCTATAACTTATAATAAGGCTGCTTCGGTACATTTATGGAAGATTCAGAATGAAAAGGATTCTACCGAGTTTTATCAACGAATTCCTGATTATGTGGTCGATGCCTCTGATAGTGGTCATTTTGAATTTGGATTCTTATCCGATGGAATTTATCGATGTGTGGCTGTGGATCATTCTTCAGCAGGCTTACCCATTTCTTCGAACAGAATGGTGATTGGATTGCCGTGGGTTTCAATTATCCGCTTAGGAAATGAGAAGGAGAAAAGTCATTTGAATATTCGAATTTCGAATAAAATGGGTCCCATAAAAATGATTCAAGCAGCATGGAAAACGGGGAACTGGGCTACGGTTACTTTTTCAGAAAAAATAAATGATTTTTTATCTGATTTGGAAATTAAAGCATTATTCGATGATTCAACTTTTCATGAACCAGAGCAATTTATAGACCCATTGGATAATAAAAAAATCCATATCACATTACCCAATTTGGGTGATACTCAATATGTTACATTTAAGACAAATGGGATAATTCAGGGTGAAAATGCAATAATTGATTCTGGAATGATTCGTGTAAAAGTGGACACCACAACAGATACAACATTTCTTGAAATTAAATCACCACCAAAAAAATATGTTTTACCCATTCAGGAAGAAAATATAGTTCCATTATCCATCGTATTTTCAAATTTGATAAATCAAGAAGAGAGTCAAAGTCCATTTTTATTAAATCAAGATACTCTTCCAATTCCATTTGAATTGATTTGGAAGTCTCCCAATAATGCAATGATACTTCCACAAGAAAATTGGCGTCCAAAGACGTCTTATACTCTATCTGTTTTTAAAGATAAAATTCAACCCATATTTGGTCAATCTCTGAAAGATTCTGTAAAAATCATATCGTTCAAAACTTCTGAATTCCAAGGATACGGTAGGCTTATAGGCTCTATAGTGAAAGGAAATAAGGAGAATGTTAGGGTTGAAGTCTCATCCATGGAAAAGGAACCCAGCACCTTTCGATCCGTTGTAAATTCAAATGGTATTTTTGATATGAACCTTTTACCCGATGGAAATTATACACTTTTATTTTTTCAAGATAAAGATGAGACTGGTCGATATTCGTATGGGAAAATCCAACCCTATGAACCGTCAGAATGGTTTTATGAATACCCTGATACTGTAAAGATTCGAACCAATTGGGATCTTGAACTTAATCAAATCAATTTGGAGCAAATTCCGTAAATGAAATGTGTAATCCTTGCCGGCGGGAGCGGAACCCGATTTTGGCCATATAGTCGTCATAGTAAACCGAAACAACTTTTAAATATTGTGGGTGAACAATCCATGCTACAAATGACGGTGGATCGGTTATCAAAATTAAAAAAAGTAAAAGATATCTATATTGTAACTCGGGAGGATCTTTATGATCCTATTATAAAAAATATAAAAGGTATAAAATCTGAAAATGTTATTGTAGAACCTTCCGGGAAAAATACGGCACCTGCCATTGGATTAGTTGCATCATTACTGGAATTGTCTGAACCAGATACTGTGATGGGAATTTTCCCTGCAGATCATTTGATAGTGGGTCACAGAGCATTTGAAAAGTCAGTTAACACGGCAATTTATCTTGCCAAGAAAAGTGAGAATTTGGTAACAATCGGTATTCGCCCTACAGAACCATCTACTGCTTATGGTTATATCCAGTATGATGATGGAAGTGACGAAAATCATTTAGGTGCTTTTCGTGTTAAGACATTTGCTGAAAAGCCTCATAAAGATTTAGCCAAGCGATTTGTTGCCAGCGGTGATTTTGTTTGGAATGCTGGTATGTTTTTTTGGAAGGCAAAAACCTTTATGAATGCCATGGAAGCTTATATGCCCGAATTGACTCTTTTATTAAAAGATATTGGGAAAAAACTCAATAAGGGTGAAAAGTTTGAAGAAATTTGGCAACAAATTGAACCCCAATCAATTGATTATGGGTTACTTGAAAAAGCTCAGAATATTTATGTAGTTAGTGGCGAATTCAAATGGAATGATGTGGGCTCTTGGAGTGCATTGTATGATGTGTTTAATGCTAACTCTGAGGGTAATATTATCAGAGGTAATGGAAAAATTATTGATGGAAATAATAATTTAATTCAATCCAATGGAAAATTCACAGCGATTATTGGCGCCAGTAATCTTGTGGTTGTGAATACCAATGATGCAATCTTAGTTGTCTCTAAAGATAAAGTTGAAGATGTAAAAGCTATGGTTGAGTTTCTTAAAACAAATGGTCAGCAAGATTTAACGTGATTAAAAACGAAAAACTTTATTCAGAATTTGAAGCATTAGGCGAACGGTTGGGTGTAAAAATAATAAATGGGAAAGGGAATTTTTCTGGTGGATATTGTATTGTTAAAGATGAAACAGTCATTGTAGTCAATAAACTGAAACCCATAGAACACAGATTAAAAGTTTTAGCTACAAGCTTTTTGGAATATAATTTAGACGATATTTACATGATTCCCGCATTGAGGGCATACATTGAAGATACACGATCTTTATTGCTTTAAATTTCTTGATTTTAGTCTCTGTGATTTGTTACACTCCAACCCTTTTCCATTTAACAATATATGACCTTAACGAGGCAGATTAATGAAACAGTATCAATCTTCAGATATTAGAAATTTTTCAATTGTTGGGCATGGAGATTCTGGCAAAACGTGTTTATCAGAAGCAATGTTAAAGTTGGGTGGCGAAATAAACCGCCTTGGAACTATAGAAGATGGTTCTACAACATCAGATTATCATCCGGGCGAAAAGGCTCGTCAAATATCGATCCATGCTACCCCGCTCCACATGGAATGGATGGAGAAAAAATTTAATTTAATTGATACGCCAGGTTATTCTGATTTTATTGGGGAAGCAACCGGTGCTTTGAGTGTGGTTGACCTTGCTTTAATAACAATCCATGCTGTTAATGGCGTTGAGGTTGGCACGGAAACTATGTGGAATCAGGCTACGAAATTGGGGATTCCTAAAATATTGGTTGTAAATGGATTAGACCGGGAACATACACGGTTTGATGAAATATTAGCTCAAGCAAGACGGCGATTTGGGAATAACGTTTTCCCCATGATGTTCCCTGTAAATGCGGGTCTTAATTACAATCAGAATGTGGATGTTTTGCGAACAGAATTAATTACATATCAGACGGATGGTTCTGGGAAAATGACAGAGGGTGAGTTACCAGATGAATTAATAGAAAAAGCAAAAGCACTTCATCAAGAATTAATCGAATATGTTGCTGAGTCAGATGATTCACTTCTTGAAAAATTCTTTGAAGAGGGTAGTTTATCAGAAGAAGAAATGAGAAGTGGAATTCATGAAGCAATTCAAAATCAAACATTTGTTCCTTTATTTTGTACATCTGCCACAAGCAATATTGGAGTTGCACGCGTCTGTGATTTTATCAGTAAATATGGTTCATCACCAGACGATCGTAAATCGGTAACAGCTCATGATGAGCAAGGAAATGAAGTTCAAATTTTGTTAGATGGAAATGATTCGGTCCTTCAAATATTTAAAACAATGGCTGAAGCCCATTCTGGAGAATTATCCTTATTTCGGGTTTATTCTGGAATGGTGAAAACAGGGAATGATTTTTATAATACGGACCGTAATACCCATGAGCGGATTGGGCAAATGTTCATTTTAAACGGAAAAAATAAAACACAAGTTGATGCGTTATATGCCGGAGATATAGCCAGTGTAGTTAAACTAAAAAATACACATATGGGGAATACACTTTGTTCAGGGAAACGTGTTAAGTTGCCTTCTATGAATCTTCCCAATCCAAATATCCATGCAGCCATTGTTCCTACAGCCAAGGGAGATGAAGAGAAACTTGCTATTGGACTTGCAACTCTTCATGAAGAAGATCCCACATTTATCTATCGAGTAGATAGTGAGGTAAAACAAACTATTATTTCCGGCCAAGGTGAACTCCATTTAACAGTGACGACGGAAAGGTTGAAACGTCGTTTTGGAATTGATATTGAATTGGAGAAACCAAAAGTACCTTATCGTGAAACAATCTTGAGAAATGGTGCCGCAAAATACAGGTATAAAAAGCAATCGGGTGGTGCTGGGCAATTTGCAGAAGTTTGGATGAAAATAGAACCTACGCAACGAGGAGACGGTATAAATTTCACCCATTCTTTAGTTGGACAAAATGTAGATAGGGTTTTTGTTGTTTCGGTTGAAAAGGGCGTAAAAACTGCTTGTTCGGACGGAATCCTTGCAGGCTGCAAAGTGGTTGATTTGAAAATAGATTTTTACGATGGGAAAATGCACCCTGTGGACTCAAAAGATATTGCATTTCAGACCGCAGGGAAGCACGCATTTCGAGAAGCATTTATGAGTGCACAACCTTGTTTGTTAGAACCCATTCTTGATATTGAAGTAACAGTCCCCGAGGAATTTATGGGAGATATCATGGGTGATATTTCGGGTAAGCGTGGAAAAATTATGGGTATGGATGCAGATGGAAAATTTCAGGTGATAAAAGCACAGGTCCCACAGGCAGAACTATATCATTACGCTACGACCGTTCGATCTTTGACAGGCGGGCGCGGAATTCATGCTGAATCTTTTAGTCATTATGAAAAAATGCCAAAAGAACAAGAAAAACGAGTGGTGAAAGAACGGAACTCAACAAATGGAGAAGGTTGATATGAGATGTGACACTTTGACCTGGCTCAGTGCGATGATGGGAGATAGGAATTTGTTAAATGAATCATTAGTACAAAAAATATTCTTTGCAATAAAACTTAATTCTAGTAAAAAGTAAATTCACGCATGGCACATTTTCTATTAACCATTATCCGAATTCCATGAAAAGGCTCTGGGCACCTTGGCGCATGGATTATATCCAATCACCTAAAGAAGACGGCTGTATTTTTTGTTTGAAAACTGAATCTAAAAATGATAGAGATAATCTTGTTTTATTCCGCGGAAAGGAATCTTTTATTTTAATGAATCTTTACCCCTACACAAATGGTCATTTGATGATATCGCCCTATTGCCACACAAATGAAACTAATAATTTATCCGATTCTTGCAATTTGGAAATCATGACTCTTGCTAATAAGTCTATGTCAATAATGAAAAAAACAATGAAAGCTGAAGGTTTTAATTTTGGTGTAAATATTGGAAAAGCCGGTGGGGCAGGTATAGAAGAACATCTACATTATCATATTGTGCCAAGGTGGAGTGGAGATACTAATTTCATGCCCTTAATTGGGCACACAAAAGTGATGGTTGAAGGATTAAAGGAAACTTGGGATAATCTTAAACCTCACTTTGATTTATTAAAGGATAAAATACATGCTTGATTTTAGTCGAACTTGGATACCTTATATTTATTTATATGGGGTAGGTGGAGGAATTTTCTTAATCGGGATGTTTATCATCTTCCGATCAAGATCGTTGAAGCTTGAGATAGTCAGACATAAAGAATGGTATAAAATTCTTATTTTTGGCTTTTTTTATTATATGGGAATTCATGGATTGTTTACATTCGCAGCCATAGGTGAAACGATGTTTGCGGCATTAATCGGTTTGATTATGATAGCAATGACAGCCAATTTGATTTTCACATTGTTTAAAAAACCTAAAGGAGTTTGATAATGGATAGCGCTATTCAAACATCAGCTTCTTTTTGGGTAATTATTTTTGGTTATTTTGCTGTCGTTTTGGGGTTTGGTTCGTTTTTTGCCCGATATAATAAAACAACTCAAGATTTCTTTTTTAGTGGTCGCAGATTTTCATGGTGGTTAATTACCATGTCTATTGTTGCAACAGGTGTCGGAAGCCATAGCTTTTTAAAATATTCGGCAAAAGCCTATGAGCATGGTTTTTCATCAACCATGACCTATATGAATGATTGGTTCTTTATGCCGCTATTTCTTTTCGGCTGGTTGCCGATTGTTTATTACACCAAGATTCGGTCGATTCCAGATTATTTTGAAAGGCGGTTTAACCCGGGCGTTCGTATTTTGGCAACAATTGCAATATTGGGTTATATGATTGGGTATATCGCTATTGGTTTTCTCACCATGGGAAAAACATTAGAACCACTTTTGGGAATTGATCTTTATATGATCATATTTATTGTAGCAATCATTTCCGGGATTTATATAACATTCGGTGGTCAGACTGCTGTGATTTTCACAGACCTTTTACAAGGGTTTATATTGATCTTTGCCGGGATTTTGGTTTTTATACTAGGAATAAATTATGTGGGTGGTTTTGATATTTTCTGGAATGCACTTTCTCCGGAATTCAAATTACCTTTAGCAAATTTTAATCAACCTTCAAATTTTAATTTTGTTGGAATATTTTGGCAGGATGGCGTGGCAGGATCCGTTGGGTTTCTATTTATGAATCAGGGGCTCATCATGCGGTTTATGGCCTGTAAATCTGTCCATGAAGGTCGAAAAGCAGCCGCATTTAATGTACTTATTCTCTTACCTATTTGTACAATTGTTGTCTCAAACGCTGGTTGGATTGGGAAGGCCATTAGTATTGTGACTCCAGAATCATGGAATGCAACAACGCAATTGGATCATGTATTTACACAAGTTGCTTATTTAATTACCGGAAGTGAAGTCCTTTTCGCATTCGTAATTGCAGCTGTTGCAGCTGCATTAATGTCAACTGTGGACACATTGATCAATGCTGTCGCAGCTGTAGTAATTAATGATATTTATCGACCTATTGTAAAGGATAAAGATGATAAACATTATTTGAAAGTGGCTATGATCGTTTCTGCGGGGGCAACTGCCGTGGGAGCATTGAGCACAATATTTTTTGAAAATTTCCCAACATTATATGAAGCGCATGGATTCTTTCACAGCACAATGACCCCACCACTTGTTGTTGCCATATTCTTAGGGATATTTTGGAAACGATATTCTACACCCGCTGCATTTGCTACATTTTTGGGTGGTGCAATCTTGATGTGGATTGGAAACAAATACCCTCAAATATTTATTTCACCATTTGACCATGGTATAGAGTTTAATCCGGAGCGGCCTTACACTTATATACGTGCATTGTATAATACATTGGTGTGTGCAGGATCCGGAGTTATTGTTGGTCTTTTAACAACACCGCCATCCGAGGAAAAGATGGAAGGTCTTACAGTTTGGTCTTTAGATAAAGCTCGTGAATTCTTTAAAGGTTCTGCACCTAATGATCGTCCCGGTGAATCTCTCTTAGCCAAATGGATAGTTAAAGATTGTGAAGAAGGTGAAGTTAGGTTTTCCATTGGGGATATGGAAACCATGGGCGCAGATGTTGGTGACCTTGTATACCTTGCTGACGAAAGAAAATGGTTGGGTGGATTGAAATCAGTCCATTCTGTTTATGGAGAACCTCATAAAGAAGATGGAGTTGTTTATATCACTCAATTTCAGGTTGAAAGTGGTCTCTTTGATAAAAAGAGAAAATTGATTGCTGAGAAGGAATTGTAACTTTGACTCCGGATTATTTCTATCTAAATTTGCCAGCTTTTTTTAAATAGTATTTAATTATTCCGCAGTTTTTCGGAGTAAATAATGATCCGGAGTAGCTCAGTTGGTAGAGCAGGTGACTGTTAATCACTTTGTCGGGGGTTCGAGTCCCTCCTCCGGAGCAAAAATGCCCTTTCGCCTTTTGGCGATGGGGCTTTTTTTATTTTAGGTCGTAGTGGGACGAGAAGTTTATCCCGATAGCGAAGCATATCGGGAAGTCCCTGCCCGCCGTAGTAAAACGTAGGCGGGCCTCCTCCGGAGCATCGAAAAACCCCATTGAAAGATGGGGCTTTTTGTTTCATACCTTATCATATTTAATCATCTATTACCTAAAATGGGACACACTTTTTAATGACACACCCCTATAGGCCACCAACAACCTTGGTGAGCCGGTATCTGCTGGAATGTACATCTATATGATCCAGGCTGGCGAGTTCAGGCAAACTAAAAAGATGGTCTTATTGAAATAAAATTCAATAAATATTTAATTTGAAAAAGGGACAGTAAGGCTGTCCCTTTTTTGTTTTACTTTCATATTCCATAAAACACCCCTTCCTGCTCCCCAAACCCCAAAATCTCCGCCAGCTTAAGCAATTTCTTGGCTGACATATAAGACCGGTATTTACTAGACCGGGGGAGAAGCAGAATCTTCTCTTGAATCTTGGGTGAGAGAAATATCAATTTCACGATACGGAGAATATATGATTTATCCACACCTTCAAAATCGGCGATGTTTCGAATAGAATACCCATTGTCGAGTAGATCGTTATATTTTAAAGATAAGGCCATAAACCGGGTAATACTGGGCAAGATAGATTGCTTATCTTGTCTAATGCGATTCGGGATACCGACTTGAAAATCAACCTTGACCGTTGTATCCAGGACTTGTCCCTTTTTACTATTAAAG